>JACQYL010000015.1 GCA_016208165.1 Deltaproteobacteria bacterium | reverse complement strand
GAATGCGGTTCCATAGATTCGCTGAAGCCGTTGACGGTTTTCGTCCCCTCGCCAGTAAGCCCCGGCCACACTCATAATTTTGAACGCCCGGATCATGCGGGCATTGGGAATATGCGGTCCGCGACACAGGTCTACGAAATCGCCCTGCCGATACACGGACACGTCGTCTTGATCCAAATCCTTCAGCAGTTCGACTTTGTAGGGCTCGCCACGTTCCTCGAAAAGTCGAATAGCGTCCTCCCGTTTCATCTCCGTGCGTTCAAAACGGGCCCCTTTTTTGATGATCTTCTTCATCCGCGCCTCGATCCGCGGAAGGTCTTCGGGTGTGAAGGACTGCTCGTAATCGAAGTCGTAGTAAAACCCGTTCTCGATAGAAGGACCTATGGTGACCTTTACACCGGGGAAAAGCGCCTGAACCGCCTCAGCCATTACATGGGCGGCGCTATGGCGCAGTATGCCCAGCCCTTCGTCCGAATCGATCAAAACGGGAGTCAGTCTGGTATCCTGTTCGAGGCGCCGCGTCAAGTCGACCGGCCGACCGCCGTTTTCCTTCACGGCCACCACTGTGGAGAGCATATCGGCATCGAGGTTCCGCAGCACTTCTTCGGCTGAAACCCCCGGATCCACTTTCCGTGTAGTCTCGCCAACGGTTACCGTAATTTTGTCCACAGGTTCGAACCTCGAAATATGCTTATGGAGAACAAAATAACGGGAGAGGAGAGGTTTGCTCCCGGCCCGAAATCAAGAAACGCGATACGGGGCGCTTGACGTTTCCGAGCCAAATTAAAAAGGCATCCTTTGTCTCGCCTGAACCACCCTTTGGTCTATGGATTCTCCAGGTCAGACAATACCAGACGCCTTAACTGTCTAGAGCCTCACAATCAACACTTTTCCCGCGATAGAAACGGGCCTGGCCGCGTTTTTCTTCTCCACGTTCATTTAATTTCAGTTGAAGCGTGTCATTTCCTTACTGCAGAATGCGGCACCCCGCTATCCCCTTTGGGGGCCCCCTATATGGGCTGAAGCTCCGCTAAGGATCATAAATTTATAAATAATAACCTTTAGGAAGGCAAGAAAAAAATAAACGGAGTCGCTCAAAAGCAACCATATTTGTCCGCACTCGCTTCATCTCGTTGATCGATTGCTTCTCAGGGAAACAATAAACGAACGAATCCGCCTCCAATATTCAGGATGATCCACACGCACCATTCCTCCGTGGGATACGGTCCCGGGCAGTTCAAAGAACTCCGCCCTGCCATCCAACTTGTCGTAGAGTATTTCTTCCGCAACGAACGGCACCACCCGATCACCCCTTGAATGCATGATCAGTATGGGAAACGAGGCGTTCTCGAGGAATCCGGCTGTATTGAAGTTACCATGGAAAAACCATCTTCTTCGCCCTTTCAAAAAGCTAGGTAACAGGTCTTCCACGGAGGGAAGCGTTGATTCGAGTATCAGTCCGTCCGGCGAAAAGACTTGCGAAGCATGGGCGCTGACGGGGCCACCGAGGGAATATCCCCAAAATACCAATGGCAGGTCATCTTCCTTAGCGCGATCCAACAGATAACGGACCGCCGCTTCCCCATCCAAGTAGAATCCCTGCTCCGTGGGATTCCCCGGATTCCGCCCGTATCCGCGGTAATCGAAAAACAGGATATGAGCGGGAACTCCCTTGTAGAAGCGTTCGAAAGCATCTCCCAGAAGGGATACGTTTCCCCCGCCGCCTTTGAAATACACCATGCGAGCCAGGGGAGCGGGATGTTCCATGAACCAACCCGCCAGCGGCACGTGATCCCGAGTGCGGAAGCTCACTTCCTCCAAGTGAGGATAGGGCGGCAAGGGCCGGAGTTCCCGACGGGCGGCATACCTGGGATAGATGAGCACTTCGTCCAGCTTGAAGCACGCGGCGAGAGTCAGCAAGGCCAACAAGGTCAATGGAAACACCAACGCCAGGATCCATGCTGTCCGTTTGATATACTTATGGAACCTCTTCAAGGCCATAGAGCCGACTCACTGTAAAGGCTCCTGTTCCTCTGATGCGCAGTAGTAGGGGCCTTCCGCGCAGGCACGACAGACCGTTCCGTGGTTCACCGGGTAGGATTCTCCGCATGCCGGGCACACACCGACAGCTCCTTTCTTGACGCCCCAGGCCTGGTCGAATACCCGCACGTTTCGATAGGAGAGCATCTCTCTTCCTGCGTGCAGTATGGCAGGCAACAACACATCGAGAGGCAGCTCCTTTTTGGGCGCCCGCTTCAGAAACCAATTGAACACATCCCGAAAGCCTTCGAGCTTGTTCAAATCGACCCAAACGCGAATACCCTTGCCGCTGTCTTTGTTGTATAGGGTTACTGCAAACCGTCCGTAGTCCACCACCTTAAGCCAGTTGTTTCCCATTGTGCACGGAGTGAAAATCTGCACGGCGTCCGGCAGGCAGTAGGGCGTTTCCACAACCGCGTTATATAGTATCGAGTCACCGACCAACTCCTGGGCCAAATCGATCATCAGGCCTCCGATGAGAATGCCGGGAGCCACACTTCCGTGAAAACCTTCGATCTTATCCAAAGCCTCTGAGAGCGTTAGTCCGCTTAGAACCGTTTCTTCAAAATCGTGTAGATACGTAAGCCGCATTGCGCGGTTCCCCTGTTGTTGAAGGGTTTTCCAATGATCCGGGATTCGAAGCCGAAGCAATCGGACCGCTGAGCCCACTGTTTGGAATGGCGCTGGAAAGGGGGGCTCCGGTCACCACCTGACGGAAATTAAAATAGGCGCAGCCATCCAACATTGCAAGAGCTTTATCGGGAAGGCCTTTCCGGGCTTCGGACCGCAGGTTCATCTGTTTTCGCAGCAGCAAACGTACGCACAGGGCGTATCAAACGCTGCTCATCAGATGCTTTTCCGCTTCTTTCTTGAGGATCTTTCGTTCCTGCAGGGCGCAATACAGCACGGGCACAACCAGAATCGTGATCACCCCGAATACCATTCCCCCGAAGGATGGGATGGCCATTGGCACCATAATGTCCGACCCGCGCCCAGTGGATGTCAGCACGGGCAACAAGGCCAGTACGGTGGTTGCCGTGGTCATAAGGCACGGTCGCACGCGTCTGCCCCCGGCCTCGATGGTTGCTTCGCGAACAGCCTGAACGGTGTCCGGCCGCTTCGCGGCGAAGGTGTCGTCCAGATAGGTGGCCATGATCACGCCGTCGTCCGACGCAATTCCGAAGAGGGCGAGGAACCCCACCCATACGGCCACGCTCAGGTTGATGGGATGAACCTGGAAAAGATCCCGCATGTTGTTCCCTAGAATCGTGAAATCCAGGAACCAACTCTGTCCGTAGAGCCAGAGCATGATGAAACCACTGGCCCAAGCCACTCCGATGCTTGTAAACACCAGGGAGGCGGTGATCAGATTGTTGAAATGCAGGTAAAGGATGATGAGGATGACGAACAGGGACAAGGGCAGAATCACCATTAGCTTTTTCTGTGCCCGCACCTGGTTCTCGAAGGATCCCACGAAAGTGTGGCTGACGCCGGCCGGAATGACGAACTCTCCCCTCTCTATCTCATAAGTCAGGTAGGTTCGAGCTTGATCCACCGCCTCCACTTCAGAGTATTCCGGTTTCTTTTCGAACAATACATATCCCGTCAGAAACGTATCCTCGTTCTTGATCATCTGGGGGCCGCGCACGTACTCGATTTTCGTCAGCTGCTTGAGCGGGATCTGGGCGCCGATCGGCGTCGGGACCACAACCTCGCCCAACAGGTCGATTCGATCGCGAAGCTCTCTCAGATATCGGATCCGCACCGGGTAGCGTTCCCGGCCTTCCACGGTGGTCGTGGCCTTCTTGCCGCCGATGGCGGTTTCGATCACGTCCTGAATGTCCTGGATTGAAACACCGTACTGGGCCGCGGCTTTCCGGTCGATGTGGATTTCCAGGTAGGGCTTTCCGATGATTCGTTCCGCGATCACCGTCTGAGGATCGATCGCCGGAACCTGGCGGAGAAGCTTCTCGATCTGGAATCCCACTTCCTGGATGGTTTCCAAGTCGGGGCCGCTCACCTTGACGCCCATGCTGGCGCTGATGCCGCTTTGCAGCATGACGATGCGAGCGGATATCGGCTGGAGCCTCGGTGCTGCTGTTACACCGGGCAGGCGGCCGGCTTCGGAGACGGCGATCCAAATGTCGTCGGGTCGGCGGATGCCCGTCCAGGCCGCCCGGCCCGGGTTGAGGTCGGGCAGTAATGCCGGACGCCAGAGGCGGAAGGGACGTCCCGAGGGATCCGGAATCAAGCGCGCCTCCTTATCGCGGATGAAACGGCCGGGGACTACGTACGGAAATCCATCCGCCGCGTAAGCCAAGGCGCCGTCCGGTTTGCGGAAAAGATCAACTTGCTCCGGATCGTACTGGTAGGTGCCGATTCGGCCGGCATCGTCCCGTAAGTATTCCGGGACGAAATTGACCACGGTCTCTATCATGGACACCGGCGCCGGATCCAAAGGACTGTCCGCTCGTCCCAACTTTCCCACCACGCACTCCACTTCCGGTATAGCTTGAATCCGTATGTCCTGCTTTCTCAGGACGTCCATCACCTCGCCGATGGATGCGTGCGGCAAGGTGACAGGCATATACAGGTACGAACCCTCGTCGAGCGGGGGCATGAACTCTTTTTTCAATCCCGGCAAGGCATGTGAGACCTTGGAGACGTATGGATTGCTCCGGATCGAATTGGGAAGCCAGCCGAAAAGACCGTTAAAGCCAAGCCAAATCAACGCGCCTAACAGGAGCATCGCCACTGGAGCCGACAGAAAGGCCTTCTTATGGTTCAGGCACCATCCGAGTATGCGCGTGTAGAAATAGTGAAAGAGTTGAAACAAGGTCAGGATGGCGCCCAGAAGCAATACGATGAAAATCAGATTCCGCCGGAAGCCTTCGCCCAGGCCGAGGGGCATCCAGGCTTTACCCAGCAGCAAAACCACTGCGGCTGTGGCGAGGATCGAGGTGACGAGAGGGACCCATGGGCCAAATCCCGGAGGAAGCTTGGGCTTGATCAGGTAAAAAGCCCCGACCGCCGCCACGATCACGCCCAGGGTCGTGCTCACCCAGATGGCCAGCACCAGGCCCAGGTACATGATTCCCTCGTAGAACAACCAGGCCTTCTTCCACCTGTTCATGAGATTGCTGCGAAGGAGATAGGCCAGCGGCGGGATGATCGTCAACGCCACCAATATGGAAGCGACGAGTGCGAAGGTTTTGGTGAAGGCAAGAGGGCGGAAGAGCTTCCCCTCGGCCGCTTCCATGGTGAATACGGGCAGAAAACTGACGATGGTCGTGGCCGCTGCGGTGACCACCGAGCTGCCCACTTCGCTTGCAGCCCCGAAAATGACCGACAATAGATTCCTGTTCGGCGTTGCATGTTCCAGATGCCGTGTAACGTTCTCTATAATGATGATGCCCATGTCCACCATGGTGCCGATGGCGATGGCGATGCCGGACAGGGCCACAATGTTTGCGTCGACACCAAATACCTTCATGGCCACGAAAGCCGTCAGGACCGCCAGAGGAAGCAGGCCGGCAATCAGCAGTGAGCTGGACAGGTGGAGCAGCATGACGATCACGACCAGAATCGTCACCAGTATTTCCAGACCGATCGCATCCTGCAGGGTGTTCAGTGTTTCGACGATCAGGCCTGAGCGGTCATAGAACGGAACGATCTGCAGCTTGCTGATCCGTCCGTCGGCCAGTGTCTTCTGCGGCAATCCGGGTGAAATTTCATCGATTTTGGCCCGTATGTTCTTGATCGTCTGTAGAGGGTTCTGTCCGTATCGGGCCACGACCACCCCGCCGACCACCTCGGCCCCGCCCTTATCCAGGGCGCCTCTCCGCACCGCAGGTCCGAGTGTTACCTGGGCCACGTTGCTGAGCAGGACAGGTACTCCATTGTTCAGGGTGATGACGGTCTCGTTCAGATCCTGGAGCGACTTGACGAAGGCCACGCCCCTGATCATATACTCGACTTGGTTCATTTCGACCGTGTTGGCGCTGACGTCTTGATTGGACTTCTGCACGGCCTGAACCACGTCCATGAGGCCGATGTCATATGCCCTCATCAAGTCGGGGTCCACGTCCACCTGGTATTCCTGGACGTACCCGCCGATCGACCCCACTTCACTGACACCGTCGGCGGAGAGAAGAGCATACCGGACGTACCAGTCCTGTAAGCTGCGCAACTCCTGCAGATCCCAGCCTCCCGTCGGACGGCCCTGTTCATCCCGCCCCTCCAAGGTATACCAGAACACTTGTCCCAGTTCGGTGGCGTCGGGGCCCAAGGTCGGTTTCACTCCGGCCGGCAGAGCGTTCGGTGGAAGGCTGTTCAATTTCTCGAGGACACGGGAACGGCTCCAATAGAAATCGACATTCTCGTCGAAAATAATGTAGACGGTCGAGAAGCCGAACATCGAAAAACAGCGCACCGTCTTCGCGTTCGGAACACCCATCAAGGCCACGGCCAGGGGATAGGTCACCTGGTCTTCCACATCCCGGGGCGAGCGTCCCATCCATTCGGTGAACACGATCTGCTGGTTTTCCCCAATATCCGGAATGGCGTCGGACGGTATGGGCGACCTTGGAAAACCGCCCAGGCTCCAGTTGAAGGGCGCCACCATAAGTCCCCACACCACGGCAAGGATCGCAAGCAGCAGAATGATCACCGGCCGGGTCAGACAAAACCGAATGATCCTGTCGATCCAGTTGCGGGCAACCAGTTCTGTTTGTTCCGGGCTCTCGGATTCTTGGCCGGGTGGTCTGGACATGGAAGTCTGCTATTCTCCGAAAGGCCTCTTTTGTGCCGCAGCCGGGTTCATCATACTGGGACGGGCCTGAATCTGAAGAGCGCTGTCGATCTTGAACGCGCCCTTCGCCACCACCATCTCTCCAGGCTCCAGGCCGGAGAAAACGATGTAATAATCTTCGGCACGGGGTCCGAGTACGACTTCCCGGCCTTCGTACGTCCGATCGAGGCCCGGCACGGCCACATAGACCACCGCCCGCTCGCCGGTAATCAGGGGGGCGGAAGACGGGATCACCGTGGGCGCCAGGCTGAGGGGAGCGTTTACGTCCGCTACACCGCCTCGACCGGTCACCACGGTTTTGATGTCGGCGCGGACGATCATGCCGGGAATGAGAAGGTTTTGCGTATCTTCGAAGATGGCGCCCACGTTGAAGGTCCTGGTATAGGCATCGTTCACCAGACCAATAAAAGCGATCGAGCCTTTAAAGGTGACGCCGGGATAGGCGTCCGTCACGAACGTCACCTCTTGGCCGAGCCGGATCTTGGGGAAATCCGATTCATAAACGAACAGCCGCGCCATCAGCCCCTTGGGGTCTCCAGCCACGAAGCTGTCCGGGCTGGCCACGACCTGACCGAACGTTTTCACCCTGACGGATACGAACTTCTTTTCCACCGGCGCCAGTTCCACTTCGGCCATCACGTCTGCCGCTTCGGTCAGTTCGATCCTGGGCGGCTCGCCGTCGTGATCATGGTCGCCCTTGGGCACTGCAAAAAGCTCCATTCCGCACACCGGGCATAAGCCCGGACTTTCCCGCGGTGGAATGCACATCATGGGACAGGCATAGAGGACGTTCTCGTTACCTGGTTGCAGTCCGGACATTTTCGCCAGTTCCTCCGGCGTGGGGGCGGTCAGCTCGGGCCTCGTATCCCCACGAATCCAATACCCTCCCAGGAATGTCAGGACCAAGCAGAGAGCGCCCGCCGCCTTGACGTGCCTCTTAAAAAAAGGACGGATCGTATTCCACGTGTCGGATCTTGCTGTTTTTTGCTGGTCCATCATAAAGACCCTTCCAGGTGAAAATCGGAAAAGATCATCGGGTATAGGGCGATCAGCATGAATGCCAGATAACTCAACATGGCCGCCCAGCACCATCGGACTTGGATCTTGGCAATAATCGATTTGAGCGAATCGATGTCCCGATAGCGGTTCATCAGGCCGACGCTGATCCCGAAAATGCTTCCGGTGAGCAAGGTGATATACATGGGATATCCGATATAGTGGTACTCCTTCTGCAGCACGCAGAAAGGGCAATGATGGGTCGGCAGTTCGTAATAATAAAGAGATATAAATGAAATCAGGGCCACCAGGGCGAATACGAAGAACCAAACGCTCATTCTCGAGAAGGCCTTGGCCCCTTTACCCGTCCAGAGGTAGTACCCTCCCACCCGGATGGTTAGAAGAAAACTGGCAAAAAGGATGATCTGGGATGCTATGCTGGGAATGCCGGCCAGTTCGCCGGTTATGGTCTCACTGCTTTCGCTGAACAGGGTTCCGCAGCAGGAGGTGATCACGTCCGCCCTCATACCGCTGAAATACCGTAACTGTAAATACGTTTCGAGCAACAGCATCCCCGTCAGGAACATCAAGAACTTGTATTTCGGCCGTATGAGCGGATAGTCTTCCGCCTGGTTATCTATGTGATTCATGGACAACCAGACCCCGCACGACACCACGTTGGCGATCTTGACCAGCAGCGCTGGATACCCGTGGGGGTCAACGTTGAGTGTTCCGGCCGCGCACATGGCCCCGATGAATATCTCGTGGAGGACATCCGAGGTATAGATGAAGAGGAAGAAGGAAAAGAGCTGGAAGCCCATCAGGTAAGCCAGCACCGTGGAAATCAGGTACGTCTTGCGCTCCAGGGACACTTGCAGCTCGCTTCCGGATCGGATGTCCCAGCGCCGGATGATACGCCAGCCGATGGCGGACGAATACACGGCGAAAAGGCTTAGCAGCAGCGATCCCAGAATCAAAGCGATGATGGCCGGGTTGAGAATCATTTCAGAAATTTCCGGTCGACGAGCCGGCCGTCCCTCATCTCCACCAGGTGATCCACCACATCCGATTCGCACACGATGGGGTCGTGGCTGGTGATGATGGCGGGCTTACCTTCGGTTTTCAGGGCCCAAAGGATTTCCAGAATGTTCCGGGCCAACTCTGAATCCAGATGAGCCGTAGGCTCGTCAGCGATGATGATTTCCGGGTCGTTGATCAGAGCCCTCGCAATGGCCACCCTCTGCTGCTCTCCTCCTGACAGGTGCTCCACTTTCTGATTGGCCTTGCCCGCGATCTTCAATCGCTCGAGATTCCTAATCGCTGCTTCTTTCACTTCCTTATAGGGCCGTCCCGTGGGGTAAGCCGGTATCATCACATTGTCCAGAACGGTCATTCCCTTGATCAAATTGAAATTCTGAAAAATGAAGCCGTACGTTTGCCTTCGGATCGCGGATAGAAACCGTTCGGGCAGGCTGGTGGTCTCACGATCCTTCAGCCGGATTCGTCCGGAAGTAGGACGGGCCATACAGCCGATGAGGGAAAGAAGGGTGGTTTTGCCCGAACCGCTGGGACCTTTCAACACCGTGATCATGTCGCCCGGAATGGTCAGGGTGATGTTCCTGAGGGCCGTGAACTCGTTCTGACGGCCCGCGTTGAACGTCTTGGTGACATCGTTGACTTCGACAAGGGGATTCATGCCTGCCTCATAACGGCGTCCGGATCCCCCGAAGCTGCACTCCATGTCGGGAAGATCGTGATCAGCGAATAGGGAACTACCGTCAAAAAGAATAGGGTGGCGATCTGAAACGCATTCACTGTCGGTTTCAGGGTGAATTTAGGGTACAGGGCTCCCCATCCCTTCAGAGCGTGCTCGAACAGCGTTGCGTCGGCGAAGAAGACATGCAAATAGGCCAGGATGACTCCCACGAGGAACGAGGTCAGGGAAATCACCGTCCCTTCCCAGAATTTCATGATCAATACGTCCGAAGTATCCCAGCCCAGGGCCTTGAGAATCCCGATCTCGGCCTTCTCCTGCGCGGAAAGACCGGTGGCTTTGTCCCAGGCGAAAATGAAGAACGCCAGAATGGACATGCTCAGAATGACAATGATGTATCCGCTTCGCAGGTCGAACAACGCGGCGTACGTCCGGACGATCTCGCTGCGGGATATGGTTCGGGTGTCCGGAAGTATCTGAGCGATCTTTTCCGCGATGATCGGTGACTCGGTCTCGTTCCGGATGGTCAGGGCCAGATCGGTGGCCACGCCGTCCGGTGTCCCAAACAGCTTCCGAAACGTTGCTTCGGACATTACAATCAGATCCGAAGACACCAACTCGGATTCCGGGTCGATGGCATCGGCAATTTTCATGACCAGAACATCTCCGTTATACGCCTTGAAAAAGAGCCCCTCCGGGCTCATGGATTCCCAAGTGCGCTTGACGCCGGCTCCCACAATCACTTCATCGTCCGCGTATTGGAAGTCAGGCTTGGCGATGATCGTGTAATTCGCCCCTGCGGCCTGATGGTAATAGTAACCCCATAGACGGCTCTCCACATTGCGTACCCCAAGGATGTGATCGATGGCATCCATGTAGGACACGGGGATCATCTCATGCCGACCGGCCGCCATGCGCTGGACCACCATCTGCGGCGCGTCCTGCAAGATCGTTTCAGCTTCCATGCGTATGGCCTGGCTGAAAAAGATGACCGAAGAAAGGACGAATACGACAAGGGTGTAGACCAGAAACAGGGAGAAGTTCTTGCCCTTTCGCCTCAATAACGAAGACAAGGTGAAATTAATATAGTTGCGATTTCGCTCGACCCAGTGCATGGTTTTCGCCGCTACGGAGTGTTACAGGTTAGCGCCCTCATGGAAATGGCCTTTCGTCCAAAATGCCGCGCGGCTCGGTTTGCTTAACATGCCCGGGCGAAGGGTGCATGCTCGGCGTCTCGATCTCACCGGCGCTTTGAACACGAACAGAAACCTCCGATTCCGGGAGGGTGCGGGTCAGGTGTGCCGGAGGCGGAAGGATCGAACCCGACGGGAAGTGCTCGAACGAAAAGGGATGATCCTGAAAAGGGGCGTGCAGATCCGCCTGAGTGATGTTTCTCGTGTACCGCGCTTCAGTGAAAAGGCATAGGTCGGTCAGTTTCAATTCCCGCACCAAACGCCGGGCCGCGGTCGTTACTGCCTCGTGGCCGGTTTGGAATAGCGGGTGAACGAACACCAATCCGACAAACGTCAGGATAAGGCCGCTCGTGACCATCAGAAATACGTCCGCTTTACGCATGAAGGCAGCGTCCTGAATCAACGGCCGACGTTTTCGACGGGATCCGACGGGCTGGAAGTGGGAAAAGAACCGTGGATAAGAATCGTGGTGTGCTCGATGGCCTCAATTGCCAGTTGTTCCTTCATTTCATTGCCTTCGATGAACGGTTTCGATACTCCACATGCGATCGACGTCTAAAACGGTTTGGCTTCCATCTTCTTTTCCGACGGTCTTGCCGTCCCTTCCGCCGGCCAAGCGAATGCGTTCCGTTCTGTAGTCACGGGACCTTCCCCTCATCAAAATAAGGGGCCTTGCTCTAAAACCGCGCTTCACTCGCCGGTTGGGACCCTTCCAAACAGACATCCCGCGTGCGCCGTGCCCGATATCCCGAGAGAAACCGGCGATCCGGGAAACGGGAAAGCCTTGAAGTCCGGAGCGGGACAGACGATGAAGGCGATAGAGAAACGCCTGTTCGCTGTTCCCAAGGTAGCTTGCTACCGCTTTGAAACACATGGTCCGGCGTATGCCGGACCCCTTGTCGTCGCTGCCGGGCCTAATCGGTTTATTTTCGGTCTAGCTGCATTTCCATCTTACACCGAATTATTGACGGGGCATCATATCCAGGTCAGCCTGGAGTTTCTCGATCTCTTTGCTCTTTTCTTGAAGCGCCTTGCGGTCGAGATTTTGCTGGCCCAAAAGATCGGTCATTTCTTTTTGCTTCTGTTCGAGCGTTTTGCGCAGTTCAGCCTTCTTCCCCTCTATGTCGGGAGAAGTCTGCGGATAGTTCTGGTAGTAATCGCGCGGCATGGATTCCATGCCATATCCGGGACCCATCCCGTAACCGCCGTACATACGCGGGTCGTAGCCCCAACGCGACGAGCCGGGGCCCGCCATCGATCCGCGGCCGAACCCGCCGCCCCATCCCCCCCAACGACCCCATCCGGGGGCCCCATAGCCGTAGCCGTAGCCAGGGGGGCCATAGGCGGAAGCGCTTCCGCCGGGCCGAGGTTTAAGGCGTTCTTCGAGTTCCTTTTCCTCCAGCTTGGCTCGAAGCTCGGAAAGCTTCTTCTGCTGAGCCATGACCTTGTCTTTATCCGGCTTTTCAACAGCCAGAAGTTCCTCCAGCTTCCGGGCCTGTTCATCCAGTTCCTTCACCATCCCAAGGGTTTCCTTGTCCATGTCCTCAGACTCATACCCCTCCATGGATGGATATCCATAGCCTTGACCGTATGGGCCGTACATATACCCGCCGGACCCCCAATATCCGGGTCCCATCATACCGCCCGAGCCCCACGCAGGACCCATCATGCCGCCCATGCCCATCATTCCGCGGCCCATCATCATCTGGGCATCGGCCAGGGTCCCAACGAGTATCAAGCCCATAATTGCAGCCAACCCAATTATCATACGTGTACCAAGCCTCATGGTTGTCTCCTCGAAGAAGGTGAGATTTTATGGTTGTACCGGCCGTTTCCAATTCCAATGAACTCGAGACGGGTGACGGCCGGCAACGTCTCCGTTACCAACGTTACATATGCAACATGACGGCAGATTCCTCAGTCCCTACTATCCCAGAACCAGCGCCAGGTTCGCCATCCCGGCCTCCATGTGATACAGGTTGTGGCAATGATGTATCCAATTGCCCGGATTGTCCGCCACGTACTCGATTTCGATATACTGCATCGGGTCGACGATGACTGTATCCTTCATGATCCAGAGTTCCGGTGGAAGCGCCGGGTTGACGATCTTGAAAAAGTGCCCATGCAGATGCATGGGGTGCGGCATCATGCTATGATTTCGGTAACCGAAACGCACCCTTTCGCCGAGACGGGCCGATAATTTCTCGCTGTTGGGATACATCATACCATTGATGGTCCAGTACGGCGAATGCATGCCGCCGGAAAGCATCTGGGGATAAAGACGGTGTACCGGACCCGGCCGCGGGCCTAAGGGATAAGGCGCCTGCATATCCCAGACCGTGATCATGCGGCGGCCGGGACCGAAATCGGGCGGCATCGGTCCTCTATCTCGAATGCCCTTGTAGATGAAGGGGATCCGGACCCGGCTTTCGCCGTAGCCCCTTTCCATAGCGGCCAGCACCCAATGGCCGGGATTGTTGGCGATCACCTCCACGTCGTACCGCTCCCCCATGGCGATCCGCAGGATATCCGTCGCGATGGGTTGCACCGGACGGCTGTCCGTGTGGGTGATGACCATCGGGTGTCCCGACAACTGCAGGTAGTAGATCGTAGCTGAGGAAGGGTTCAGGATGCGGAGTTTGATACGATCCCCTTTATTGACAACGATGGGCTTGATCGCCGCCCCGATGTTCCCGTTCACCGCGTAGCCGTCGTATATGGGTTCCAGCAGAGGCATCATGCCGCCCATGCCCATCGTGCCGCCCATGGCCATCGTGCCTCCCATGCCCATCATATCGCAGCCCATGCCCATCATGTCACCCATGCCCATCATTCCTCCGCCCATGCCCATGCCCATACCCATACCCATCGGCGGGCGGCGGGGAACCGGGGCCGTAGCTCCATCGTCCCTCATCACCACGTCATCCAGAACCACAATTTCTTCCTGGTCGTAACCTCGCTTCTCCTTCCGGGGATCGATGATCAGTCCGCCGATCAATCCCTGGTCCAATTGATACATGACGTGGGAATGGTACATGAACGTTCCGGCCGGTTCCGCCGTGAATTCGTATAAAAACTCGCCTCCCGGAGGCACCGGGTCCTGGGTGACGTTAGGAACGCCGTCCATTCCATTCGGCACCGGAAGACCGTGCCAGTGCACGGTGGTTTCCATGGGCAACCGATTGATCAATTTGACCCGAATGACGTCTCCTTCGGGCACCCGGATCAATGGGCCGGGCGCTTGTCCGTTGTAAGTCCAAGCCTTGAATTCGGGGCCGCCGCCGACTTTGACTTTCTCGATGGAAGCGACAAATTCGAATTCATGCACCTTCCTGTCCGCTGCTGCGAATGCTCGCTGAACCGGAAGCGAAGGCAGACCACTCGCCGCTGCTGCACCTAATGCGGCCTTCAAGAACGCTCGACGAGAGATAGGCATATAGTTCCCCTAAGAAAGAGCCTTTCTGGTTCTGCACAAAATAATGTTTCTGATCCCGTTGTGGTGTTTGTCAATGGATCACGTCATGGATCAGAGTTACTAATCACCAGTTGTCAGAATTAAGTATAGAAGATAAGGGTGTTACCAGAGTAGGATTTTCCGCAACAGGCTTTTCTATCGAAATTATACACGAACTCTTATCGCGAAGACCAACAATTTGTTGGAGTCAAACATATAACCAACGGATATTTTATACGATTTGGGCAATCTTTCTGGTCGCACCGTTACCAACCCGCGAATCGGTTTGGCCGTTCTTTGTACAAGGCCTGATCCGGCGGACGCTGTGGGTGAGGAAAAACATGCTTTTCCCGCCCGACGTGGCCTGCCACGCATCGGAGATCCGGGCGGGTCTTCGTCCACACCCGAATGTCAGAACTGAAACCAATCGAGCCGAGCAAGCAGGAGGCTCCGGCCCGGAGCGCCCTGCTGTTTTCCGAAAAAAGTGAGGCTCCGCCTCGAGCGGCCAAGGGCGCGGGCATGCTCGGGTGTCCGATTAGCTCGCCGATTGGGATAAAAACCGACGGTCGGCCGAGCCGGATCGAGCCCACCGAGGGGCTTGTTTTGCCCGTACGCACGATCTAACCTTGATTTTTCCCAAGGATCTGGTGGATAATAGACTAAAGGGGTGTCTTCCTTCCAACGTTTTCCTTCCTGTTTTTCCCCTCCCCTATCCCTCTTTCTCGCGAGGAGCCTATGTATGAATGATAGGTTGATCATCTTTTTCTGCGCTTTCGTATGCCTTTGCCTTCCTGCCTCCCTTTCTTTTGCACAGGGGTGCGTGTCCATGCAGGGCGCAGGGGGTCCCTTCCCCCTAAGTTGGTCGGGGGCGACGACTTACGTTTCTGAGACCGCCCTATTTGCCCACTCGAGCAATTGCGCTTTTTGCCACGACCGGCTGATGGACGGCAGAGGCTATGATGTCTCATTCTTTACCGACTGGAGCGGCACCATGATGGCAAATGCGGGGAGGGACCCTCTCTGGCAGGCCAAAGTGCATTCCGAGATCCTGAGGAGTCCGCACCTGAAGACGGTCATCGAAGAACGGTGCTCTCGGTGCCATATGCCTATGGCGAATGTGCAAGCGGAGATCGACGGCGGCGGAATAACCCTCGTGGGCGGCGGTCTTTTCAGTCCCGGAAACCAATTCCACGCTCTGGCCGTTGACGGCGTGTCCTGCGCCCTGTGCCATCAGATTCAGCCGGGCAACCTTGGAACCAAATCGAGCTTTTCCGGCAGTTTCAGCATAGACCGTTTCGCCGGAAAACCGTACCGTCTCCTCTTCGGTCCGTTTCCGAATCCGGTTGCCGCCGGGATGATGGGCCGATCGGGTTTCTTGCCTGGCTACGAAGTTCATATGGAGGAATCGGCGCTATGCGGCACTTGCCACACGGTTTACGTGCCCGTGATCGACGCGACCGGCGCCGTGGTGGGCGAGTCGCCGGAGCAGACACCCTATCTGGAATGGCGGAACAGTGCGTTCAGCCTCCGGGGGGGCAAGGAGTACAAGTCATGTCAGAGATGCCATTTGCCGAAGAATGGAGCCGGGGCTTTCATCTCGCTCATGCCGCGTCGCCTCTTGCCGAGAATGAATGTGGGCCGACATCACATGAACGGCGGGAACGCGCTCCTTCTCTCCATTTTGAGAGACAACCCGGTCGAAATGGAGGTGAACGCCTCGTGGGACGCCCTCGAGAGGGCTACGTGGAGAACTTTGGAGCAATTGAGGCGCCGAACCGCGGACATCGCCATAGAGGGCCTCAGTGCCGGTGACGGGACTCTCGAAGTCCGGTTGAGGGTCACCAACGAGACCGGGCATAAGTTCCCCACCGGGGTGCCCTTGAGAAGGGCTTGGATCCATCTGACCGTTAAGGACGGATCCGGAAAGGTGGTTTTCGAGTCCGGGAGGCCCCGCCTTGACGGCTCGATCGACGGCAACGATGCAGACAGCGATCTATCCATGCACGAGCCGCATTATGATCTGATCGACAGTCCGGAAAAGGTGCAGATATACGAAGCGATTACGATGGACACCGAAAATAATGTCACCTACACCTTCCTGAGAGGGAAGGAGCATATAAAGGACAACAGGCTGCTGCCGCGAGGCTTCGACAAGGCCGGCGCCAGCCCGGAAATCCAGGTGCACGGCGAGGCTTCGGAGGACTGGAATTTTGTCGGCGGCTCGGACCGCGTCACTTTCAGAGCGAGCACAGCGGGGCTGCCGGGCCCTTTCAGCGTAAGGGCGGAGATTCTCTACTCGTCTATCTCCCATGCCTTCTTAAAGGACCTCAATTCTCTGCAGGGAAAGAGCGGTCTGATCCGCCGCTTCGGAAGACTGTATGAAAAAGCCGACGCCTTCCCGATCGTCATAGGGGTTGCGGAGGAGCAATATTCCGGATTCACCGCCGGGTACCAGGCGGTTTCATCGGCGTCGATGGGGAGGCTTCCCTAGAACATTGGATTCAAGAAGACCGTGTTTTGTAACGCCCGTTCTCGAGGGACGTCTTACGGAAACCCAGATAACGGACAAGCGAGGTTGAGATCCCGAGAAAGGGGGCCGCTTTCCTCACGGAAAACGCCGGCCTGCGAACCGCCATCCGTCTCTGTCACTCCCCGCCTGCAGCGGGTACTCTGTTTCCGGCCCCCTGATCAGATTCGCCATGCCTGCATGGCCCCCTCCGGAAATGAACTCTTCCAACCGGATCCCATGGTAAAAAAAACATTAAGTGTTTCAATGGAAGATTGACAAAAGTCTCGAGAAAGGCAAAAACGAACTTGGTTTTCCTATCTCTTTCTTTCGGGCAATGCGTACGGCGTTTCACATAAGCGGGTGAGCTCCGGCGCACCCCGTCAGCGGGCTCTTCTCTTCGGGGGTCTTCGAGAGGTCCGTTCGGAGACCTTGGACCCGTATGCATGAAAACGAACCGAGCATTTTGTTATTCGGGGAGTCGACTGGAAACGGAAACATGGAAAGGATGAACACGTTCGTTCGAAGCCTATCCGACATCTTGACCGGCGCCAACTATGACCGAACGGCCGAATTATTGGGGTTCGGACGTTCGTTTTACCGAACCGCCGCTGATCTGATTCCAACCAATCCGTATAGTCGTATCCTGGAACTGGGTTGCGGCACAGCCTCGCTGACCCTGGCCATTGCCGATAAGCACGGGGGCAAAGGGTGGTTTCATGGGATGGACCTCCGCCCGTGGAAACTATCCTTTGCCCAGTTAAAAGCCCGAGAGGCGCGGGTTTCTTTTGAACCATACCGCCGCTCGATGAGGACGCTGCCGTTTGAATCGGCTTCCATGGACATGGTGGTGGCCGGCCCGTCTTTTCACCAAGCCTCCCCGGCCCTTCGGAGAAGGGCCCTCAACGAAACGGGCAGGGTGTTAAAGCCGAAGGGCGTTTTTGCTCTTATCGACTGGAGCAAGCCCAGGTT
Source organism: Deltaproteobacteria bacterium (assembly GCA_016208165.1). Taxonomy (NCBI): domain Bacteria; kingdom Pseudomonadati; phylum Myxococcota; class Myxococcia; species Deltaproteobacteria bacterium. The sequence continues at coordinate 34,127 of JACQYL010000015.1, read as the reverse complement.
CGGCTTGATGGCGCTGATCCTCTTTCCGCTGCTCATGTTCAAAACATCCGGAGATCATTGGAACAATACCTACCCGATGTTGTGTCGCGACGAAAACCTCCTCTTGATAATGGATACATACGTGAACTCGGTGATCCGATGTCAGGTTTTTAGAAAAGCCTGAAAAACCTGACGTTGTCCCTGCATCATTGGTATTCACGTAGGGGAGCGTTGAGAAATTTAGCGGAGGATGAGCGGCGCTGCCGCGAGAAGCCTTCTATTTCAGGATGTGTTTTTCAGACATCCCGTTTGTGATACAGTTCGATGTATACGGCTGAATGAAAGAGAAGAAAACGTGGGGGCGTAGCGCATATGCGCCCATGAGCCGGAGACAAGACAGGTGTTCATTACCTTCGAAGGTCTGGACGGTGTTGGAAAAACCACCCAAGTCCGGATGTTGCAGCAGGCGTTAATCGGGTTGCAGCATAACGTTCTGGTTACCCGCGAACCGGGGGGCACTCGCATCGGTGCACGGATTCGGTCTTTGTTGCTCGATGAACGGAATTCGGATCTTACACCCACGGCCGAACTGTTTCTGTACCTCGCGGACAGGTCTCAACATCTTGCCGAAGTGATTCTTCCGGCTCTGAAAAGCGGCAAATGGGTGTTGTGCGACAGGTTCGTCGACGCCACCATCGCGTATCAGGGTTATGCCAGAGGCGGGGATATCGGATGGATCTCAGAGTTGAATGCACGCGCCACCGGATCGCTTTCTCCCGATTTGACATTCCTGCTGGATTGCCCGGTGGAGGTCGCTCTGGGACGCATCCGCCATCGAAATAACGCCGCCTCCGGGCGGCTGTCCGAGAAACGGTTCGATATGGAACGGATCGAGTTCCATAGAAAGGTAAGGGAAGGGTATCTGGCGTTGGCCGGCTCCTCGAACGGGAAAGCGCGTTACCGAGTCGTTGATGCCTCACGATCCGCCGAAGCCATACATCGGGTCCTTCTTCTGGAGGTTTTGGACAGGTTGCGAGTGTACGAGCGAAATTAAGGTTAGCAGGCTGTTGAAAAACGCGATCTGCGGTCACGCCAACGGCGTGACGCTTCATCCCTCGTCACTGCGACGTACTCTATGTACGCCTCATTCCTAGGGATTTGCGCGCCTTGCATCTCATCGTTTTTCAACGGCCTTTAACAACCCGGCTTCTTCAACGGGCTGTTAGGGGTGTTCATGTCTTTTCAAGGCATAGTAGGGCACGCTCGCCAGATCGAACTTCTTCGCCGGGCCATACGAAACGGATCTCTACACCACGCACTATTGATCACCGGAATACGCGGGGTAGGGAAGAAGACGATGGCCAGGGCTCTGGCCCGTGGCCTCGTGTGTCAGGATCCGGCCACAGGGGATGCGTGCGGGCAATGCCCGGCCTGCCGGAAATTCGACCGCGGGGTTCATCCGGACGTGTACGAGGTCCTTCCGGACGGCAAGTTTATGAAGATCGAGCAGATTCGTGAGATCAAACGCAAACTCCTGTTCCATCCCGTGCTCGGGGAACACCGGGTCTTTCTCGTGTTCGAAGCTCAACATATGAATCGGGACGCCGCCAACGCGCTGCTCAAAAGCCTCGAGGAACCTCCTCCCGGAAACTACCTGATCCTGACGTCCCCGGACGACCGAGCTCTCCTGCCCACCATTGTTTCACGGTGTCAAAGGATCGACTTGAGTCCGCTACCGGATCGAACGGTGGAGGACTTCCTGGCAGCAAGAACGGACGTCAGGAAATCGGAGGCAGCCGAAATGGCAAAACTCTGCGGAGGCAGCCTGGGGAGAGCCATGGAAGCCAACGCCGCTGAAAAGGACCCCGCAACCTCCTTTTCCCATCGGCGTAACGAGGTGATCCTGCAGTTGCAGCAGTTGAAAAATAATGGTATTAGAACCAACTTGCTTTTGGCAAAGACTTGGAGCAATGAGCAGAGCGAAGCGGATGAATTGTTCGATATCTTCCGATTTTGGCTTCGAGACCAGTTAGTGTCTCAATATCGGGGCTACCGGGTTCAAACTGGTGGCCCACATCACACTTCCGTTGGATCTAAAGGACAGGAACCGCTCCGTCCGGATCGGATCTACAGGATGATGGATGAAGTGGAGCTTGCTTCGAAAGCCCTGCGGCAAAATGCCAACAAAAGGCTGGTCTTTGAAGTGCTGCTGCTCCGGCTGGCCGAAGCGTAACGAGTATCGAGGACGATTGGAATGCCGAAAATTGCAGGGGTGCGTTTTCGCCCCTATGGGAAAACATACGATTTCGACTGCGGGCATTTTGTGCTCAAGCCGGAAGACCGCGTAATCGTCAAGACGGACTTGGGAATGAGTCTTGGAACCGTGGTCGCGGCCCCTCGCAAAGTCGAGGATGACAAGACCCCCCAGAATCTAAAGCCTGTTTTCAGGCTGGCGACCGCGGAAGACATCGAACAGTATGAACAGAATCTTCAGACCGAAAAAGACGCTCATGCTTTCTGCCAGGAATGCATTCGCAATCGCAAGCTGGATATGAATCTGGTTATGGTCGAGATGCTGTTCGACAACTCGAAGATTATTTTCTATTTCACCGCCGATGGCCGCATCGACTTCCGAGAACTCGTCAAAGATCTGGTTCAAAAGTTCCGCACCCGGATTGAGATGCGCCAGATCGGAGTTCGCAATCAGACCAAAATGGTTGGCGGTCTCGGAGGTTGCGGTCGTGAGTTGTGCTGCACACTATTTATCGAAAAATTTGAGCCGGTTTCCGTCAAGATGGCCAAAGAGCAGCAGCTTTCCTTGAATCCATCGAAAATTTCCGGGCTGTGCGGCCGTCTCATGTGCTGCCTGGCCTTCGAATATCCGCAGTACGTGCAAGCGAGGGAACGCATGCCCGGATGTGGAGAGAATGTGGAATGTCCCTGCTGCAAAGGGCGTGTGGTCCGACAAAACGTTGTGAAAGAGACCATATACGTTGAAACGGAGGATGGGAAGGAAGTTGAAGTCCCGGTTGCAGACCTCACCTTGGAAACACCGCCCGGCAAGAACAAGAAAAAGCAACCATAGGAAGTCAGGCCATGCCAAAGACCTTTTACGTTACTACACCCATCTATTACGTAAATGCTGAACCCCACTTGGGACATGCATATACGACGATCGTTGCAGATGTGGTGACTAGATACCATCGGCTCATTGGAGAAGACGCGTTTTTTCTGACCGGTACGGACGAGCACGGGGATAAGATCATGCAGGCCGCCCAAAGGGCCGGCGAGGACCCGAAGACCTATGTGGATCGCATCAGCAACATTTTTCGCAAGACCTGGCCTGCGCTGAACGTCCAATACTCCAAGTTCATCCGCACTACCGACCCCGAGCACCAGGCCGTGGTGCAACAGATCCTTCAAAACGTCTACGACAAGGGAGACATCTATTTCGGCGAGTACGGAGGCATGTACTGTTTCGGCTGCGAACGCTTCTATACGGAGCGTGAAACGGTGGACGGTATGTGCCCGGACCACAAAGCCCCGCTTCAGCCCATCCGTGAAGAAAACTACTTTTTTCGCATGAGCCGATATCAGGAATGGCTCATCGACAAGATCCAAGGAAATCCAGAGTTCATACAGCCTGAGCGTTACAGAAACGAAGTGCTTTCATTTCTTAAAGAGCCATTGGAAGACCTTTGCATATCCAGGCCCAAGTCCAGGCTCCAGTGGGGCATCTCGCTCCCGTTCGACGACCGGTACGTGACGTATGTCTGGTTCGATGCGCTGATCAACTATATCAGCGCTCTTGGATATCCGGATGGCGAAAACTTCGAGAAGTACTGGAGAGAGAGCCATCACTTGATTGCAAAGGACATCCTTAAGCCGCATGGTATTTACTGGCCCTGCATGTTGAAGGCGGCCGGAATAGAGCCCTACCAAAGTCTGCATGTACACGGCTACTGGAACGTCAACGAGAGTAAAATGAGCAAGTCGGTCGGCAACGTGACTGAGCCGCTGAAACTGAAAGACGTTTACGGATTGGACGCGTTCCGGTATTTCCTCATGCGCGAAATGGTTTTTGGACTGGATTCCAACTTCAGCGAGGACGCACTGATCCAGCGTATCAATTCGGACCTGGCCAACGACCTGGGCAATCTGTTCAGCCGTAGCGCCGGTATGCTGAAAAAATATTTCAAAGCAGTAGTCCCACGTCCATCCCAATTTGATGCGCCCGATGACGACCTGGCTGCGGAGGCTCGAAAGGTCCGGCTGGAATACGTTGAAAGTATGAACCAGTTTGCGTTTCATAAAGCACTCATGGCCGTGTGGGAACTCATCAACCACGTTAACCGCTACATCGATCACGAAGCACCTTGGGTTTTGCACAAGGAAGAGCGTTTAGAGCGGCTTTCCACGGTTATGGCCGCCACGTTCGGGGCCATTCATCTCGTGTCCCTGCTGATCGCCCCGTTCATGCCCGATACGTCCCAAGAGATGCGCAGTCGCATGGGGCTCGATTCGGATTCTACCGTTCCTGTAACGTCTGGAGAGTTGGATTTCGAATCCCTGATTCCCGTAGAGAATTCGGTCAAGAAAGCCGGCGCTTTGTTTCCGCGTATCGAGAAAACGGAGGATACCACTCCTGCGGTCGAGCAGGCCAAACCGTCGATCAAGACCAAGTCTCCCATATCGATCAAGGAATTCATGAAGATCGACTTGCGTACAGGGGTGATCCGGCATGCCGAACCGGTGCCCAATTCGGACAAGCTGTTGAAGCTCGTCGTGGATATCGGTGAGCCGCGGACGGTTGTGTCCGGTATAGCCAAGCATTACGCTCCCACGGATCTCGTCGGTAAACAGGTGGTCCTTGTTGTAAACCTCGATCCCGTCAAGCTCATGGGCATCGAGTCCCAAGGGATGATTCTGGCTTGTGAACACGGAAAAGATCTGTTTTTAACCACCGTGGACGGCAAGATCTCTCCGGGAGATCCCGTGCTTTAACACGCAGTTTCATCTTTCTTTCGGCATGGCCCGTTTCCCCCGAGCCATGCCTCTTCCGTGCCTTTTCCTCCTCGGATACTTCCTTGACAATCCCCTTGAGATGGCTACTCTTTTTTCATGTTGCGCGTATTTTTTCCCAAGGGAGGGATGAAAAGAGAATGCGATTCGAAAAGATGACTTTGAAAGTTCAGGAGAGCATCCGGGCGGCTCAGCAGATGGCGGAAGATCTCGGCCACCAACAGATCGAAGCCGAGCATGCGATCAAAAGCCTGATGAGCGAGTCCGATGCGATTCTCATACCGATATTCCAAAAACTGGGTGTCCAGCCTCAACAGGTGATGGACGGATTGAACGACAACTTGGGCAAGTTGCCTAAAATCGGAGGAGCCGGAGCCGGGCAGACGTACATCTCCCAGAACCTGAAGAAAATGTTGGATGACGCGTTCAAAGAGGCGTCGCAGCTCCACGATGAATACGTGAGCGCCGAGCATATTCTCCTGGCCGCTGTGAGTACGGATGCTCCCATTGGCAGGCTGTTCGCCCGACTGGGGGTTACGCGGGAAAGATTGCTCCAGGCTCTGCAGGACGTAAGGGGAAGCCATCGTGTGACCGATCAGAATCCGGAAGACAAGTATCAGGCTCTGGAACGTTTTTGCCGCGACTTGACCGAACTGGCGCGGCTCGGAAAGCTGGACCCGGTGATCGGCCGCGACGACGAGATCCGACGAATCATTCAGGTGTTGAGCCGACGGACAAAGAACAACCCGGTTCTCATAGGCGAACCCGGCGTCGGAAAGACCGCCATAGTGGAAGGTTTGGCGCAGCGCATTGTGGGAGGGGATATTCCGGAAAGCCTTCGAGACAAACGGGTGCTGGCGCTGGATATGGGTTCTCTGGTGGCCGGCTCGAAGTACCGTGGAGAGTTCGAGGATCGGTTGAAGGCGGTGTTGAAAGAGATTTCTGAAGCGCACGGGTCCATTGTGCTTTTCATCGATGAAATCCATACCATGGTTGGAGCCGGCGCCGCGGAAGGCGCCATGGACGCCTCCAACATGCTGAAACCGGCCCTGGCGCGCGGAGAACTGCGCTGCGTCGGCGCCACGACAATTGACGAATATCGCAAGCGCGTGGAAAAGGATCCGGCTCTGGAGCGGCGTTTTCAGCCCATCATGGTGAACGAGCCTTCTCTCGAAGACACCATTGCCATCCTGCGTGGTCTTAAAGAGCGCTACGAGCTGCACCATGGCGTGCGGATTCAGAATTCGGCCATCGTTGCAGCGGCCGTGTTATCCAACCGTTATATCACGGACCGTTTTCTGCCGGACAAGGCTGTGGATCTGATAGACGAAGCCTCCAGCCGGCTTCGCATCGAAATCGATTCCATGCCGGAAGAGCTGGACCAGATGGAACGGAAAGCCGTTCAGATGGAAATCGAGCGCGAAGCCTTGAAAAAGGAATCGGATCCTGCGTCCAAAAAGCGTCTCGAGAAGCTGGAACAGGAACTGGCCGAGATCCAGGAGAAGAGCCGTGACCTGAAAATGCGTTGGCAGAACGAGAAGGCGGCCTACCAGAAAGTTCAGACCATTAAAGAACAGTTGGATCAGATTCAGAAGGAGGCAGCGGCGGCTCAACGGTCCGGCGATCTGACCCGAGCCTCGGAACTGCTTTACGGGCGGAAACGGGAACTCGAGGCCCAACTGAAAGCCGAGCAACAACGGCTGGGCGAAGTGCAGGAAGGTTGTTCCTTTTTCAAGGAGGAAGTGGACTCCGACGACATCGCCGAATTGGTGTCCAAATGGACGGGAATTCCCGTGTCCAAAATGCTCGAAGGGGACCGGGAAAAAATGATTCACATGGAAAGCAACCTCAAAAAACGGGTAGTGGCCCAAGACGAAGCCATTCAGGCCGTCTCCAATGCCGTGCGGCGAGCCCGGGCCGGTATTCAGGACCCCAATCGCCCCATCGGGTCGTTTATCTTTATGGGGCCTACCGGCGTGGGAAAAACCGAACTGGCTCGCGCCCTGGCGGAATTCATGTTCGATGACGAGCAGGCAATGGTGCGTCTGGATATGAGCGAGTTCATGGAAAAACATTCCGTGGCCCGTCTGATCGGTGCGCCTCCGGGGTACGTGGGTTATGAAGAGGGCGGTTACCTGACGGAAGCTGTTCGCCGCAGGCCCTATACGGTGGTGCTGTTTGACGAAATCGAAAAGGCGCACCCCGAGGTGTTCAACGCGTTGCTGCAGATCCTGGATGACGGTCGCATGACCGATGGCAAGGGACGTACCGTGGACTTCAAAAACACCATCATCATCATGACCTCCAATATCGGCAGCCAGTGGATCACCGAATTGAGAGAGACGGATGAAGAGGAAATGCGCCGCCGTGTCATGGATGCGTTGAATGCACAGTTTAAGCCCGAGTTTCTGAACCGGGTGGACGATATCGTGATCTTCCATAAACTCAAAAAGGAAAACCTGAACAGCATCATCGAAATTCAGCTCGGCCTCCTTCGAAAACGTCTTCAGGATCAGAGGCTTTCGTTGAAGTTGACGGATCGGTCCAAGGAGTTCCTCGCGGAAAAGGGCTACGATCCGGTTTACGGGGCCAGACCGCTCAAACGCGCCATTCAGAAATACATTCTGGACGAGCTGGCCCTGAAGCTGCTGGAAGGCAATTTCAAGGAAGGCGACGAGATTGTAATGGATATTGATGGATCCGGGCAGGTCGAGTTCAGGCACGCGGCCTGACGGGCTGAGTGGAGCCGGCCATAACGGCGCCGAGTCGATTGGTGACGTGAAAGGCGGATTTCAGACGGGGGAATTCGAAATTCGGATTCCCCCGCTGACTTACCGGGGTAAAACGTGGTAGACATTGCCTGACAGCGAAACCGTTGTCATAGAGCCTACATGCATCCGGATGCTTTCTCTTGACAATCTTCGCCCCGTTTGGTCTATGCGGGGAGGAGCGACCGCATGTGCGTGGCTTCGAGTGAATGTGGTTCGACCCGAAGACGAATCGGAAGGAGCTTTCATTAATGATTGAGAATCCGTATTGGAATCCGTTCATGGAGACCCTTTCACCGGAACTGCTCAGGGAACTTCAGCTCAAAAAGTTCAGGCGTATCGTGGCCTGGGCTTACGAGCGCTCGCCTTATTACCGCAGAATATACCGGGAAGCGGGTCTGGAACCCGGTGATATCAGGACGTGGGAAAACGTCCGGCAAGTCCCCCAATTGGACAAATCGCATCTGAAAGTGGCCCAAGGTGAGGAGCCCGTTCCCTACGGCAGCCGTCTGTGCGTTCCGCTGGAGCGCGTCACGGAATTTCATCAGACTTCGGGTACTACGGGCGTACCGGTATATCAGGCCGATTCGTGGGAAGACTGGGAATGGTGGTCGGAATCCTGGGCGTACATTCTCTGGGCGCAAGGCTACCGGCCCCTGGACCGGGTTTTCATTCCCTTCGGCTATAACATCTTCGTGGCTTTCTGGTCCGCTCACTACGGGTGTGAAAAGATAGGGTGCGAGGTGGTGCCGGGCGGCGTATTGGACACAGCTGCCCGTATCCTCAAGGTGAAGGAACTCGGAGCCACGGCCATGATGGGCACGCCCACCTACATGCTGAATATGGCCGATCTGGCGCGCACGCGTGTCGGAATTGACCCGGAAAAGCTGACGGTGAACAAGATCACGTGCGCCGGCGAGCCGGGGGCGTCGATCCGCAGCACAAAGAAACGCCTGGAGGAGGCCTGGGGAGCCAAAGTGTACGATCACGCCGGTGCGACCGAGATCGGGGCCTGGTGCTACGAATGTGTCGAGCAGCCGGGAGCGTTGCATGTGAATGACGGCCTGTTTCTGGTCGAGATCGAAGATCTCGATACCGGCGAGCCGATCACCGAGCCCGGCGTCAGAGGCAAAATGATCATCACCGCTTTTGACCGCCTGGCCCAACCATGCATCCGCTTCGATTCAAAAGACATCATCGAGTGGCATCCGGAGCCTTGCGCGTGTGGCCGCACCTATCGGATGATTACGGGCGGGGTTCAGGGTCGCGCCGACGACATCACCAAAGTGAAGGGGGTGCTGCTTTCTCCGTCGGCCATCGAGGAGATTGTCCGTGGCTTCGAAGGGATCGGCAACGAGTACGAGGTGGTTGTCGAACGCGTGGATGACATGGAAAAGATAACCCTCAAAATCGAGATGACGGCGGAAGGCGAACGCAACCGGGAGGAACTGCTGAATCGGTTGAAAGACGAACTCCGGTTGAAAACAAACCTGGGCTACGCACTCGAAGTGCACCCCTGGGGAAGCCTGACGCGATACGAAGTCAAGGCTCGCCGTTTCAAGGACCTGCGTAAACCTCATTAAAGCCGGGGGAGAATGTGTACAATATGAATTTGGACAAGCTGTTGGACCGCCTTGCGAACCTTCGTCGTGAAGCCGAGGCGCTTGCCGGGGAGGTGGACGGTTTTCCCGCCCTCGCGTGTAACATGGCCAGGTTGCTGGCCGGCCTGCGCGTGATGGAGATCGACCTCGGACTGGTGGGACCGGGTACGGCCAATAACGACTAGGCCGGGTCGAAGCCCACGATCCGGGGGCCATGGGCTTGCTACATGACGTCTCTAATGCCGGTTATTCCGGATAGGGACCCAGCCGTAAAGACGCGGCAGCGACCCACACGGAATCCGATGTGGAGCGCCGGAGCCGTTGTAATGGGAGAAAGATAACCCCGTCCGGCAGCCATCGCCGCTGCGGCGTTGAATACCAAACCGAAGTCAGGATTCAACTTGATTACCATCCGTCCGCGGACATCTTCCGGCGAGGAAAGGGGCGGGCGCGTATCCAGGATTTCCGGATGACCCATACCGATGCTTGATCAAGGCTCATGCTCCAGGCATCGGGTTTTCTATGCAAACTGGTCCAACGCACAGGAAGCTATTGACTTTACTGCGTTAAGAGCGGAGTTGGGTAGTTCAATTAGCCTTGCATCCCGCCCAAAGCCTTACTCGACGGGTCCGCCGTTCCACCTATTGGATGGACCAGCGTGTCGATCGAACGTAGAAGGAGACTCGTTTACCGGTCAGCCTTCGTAGACAGGAGTGAAAGAATCCATGGGTAAAGGGATGGATTCGCCGAACTCGCCTGTAAGCAGCAGGGATATCTGAAGGCCGTCGATGCGATGGTCTGTTGTCTGACGGATGATCACCTTGGCTTCGGGGCATTTCTGGTCCACGATTCTTCCCACATCGGAGCGCAGCGACTGACCATCCGGAGACTTCGACCCTCGTACGGTCACCGCCAAACCTTTGGCGCGGCTGAGGGATATACTTTTTATGAAGGGAGATTCCAGGGCGAAGGTGAGAGCCTCGTCCATACCATCGGGATTATCCGAAAGCCCGTAACCGAAAACGCCTTCCGGAGAAGCGGCAATCAAGGACCTCAAGGCGGTTTCGGCGCTTTCATCCGCTGCGGTTTCCACGCACGCTTGAATTCCCGCGACCACAAACTCATCTACGATATCGATGAGTTCGCGCACGCGGGTGATTCTCTGGGAATAAGGTATGATCACGTCCTGTGGGAAAGATACGATCAGGCTTGCAGCATTGTACACTTTACGAAATCCGATTCGCCCTCGGTTAAGCCTGCTTTCTCCTTCGATCCTGAACGGTTTGGTAACGAACGCTACCACAGGAATCCCGAGCTCTTCACACATGCGGGCTATGGCTTCCGATCCTCCCGGCCCTGTTCCACCGCCTAAGCCGGCTACGAGGATTACGATTCCGGCGCCGCTCAGCCGGGACTTGATGGCGTCCCGATCCTGCATGGCCGCATCGTAGGAGAACGAAATAGTATTACGGATCACTTCCCCCGGCGGAATGCTCGCCCCCAGTCGTAAGCGGCTTTCCTCGGGCCTCAATTCCAGATCGTCCGCGTCCGTATCCGCAAACAGAACGACCGTATCCGCTAGGCCGGTCCTCAGCTGTTTTTGTACAATTTCCGCACCTCGTCTGCCAACTCCGATAATGTATGGTTTCACAACTTCCTCCAAGAGTCTTATTTAACGCCGTCATCAAGGCCGGGCCGGCTGCGCCGCCAATCCGTCGGCGCGGGACAGAGATGAACATATACTTAACCATCACACGGGAGAAAGCAACGGAGAAAGAGCGTAAGACGTCAACCCAACCGGTCCGAAATGAGTCCGTCCGTCTCAGGTCAAACCACGGCATCTTCCATCTTTTCTCGGAAGGCTTCAATCTGAAAAGGTGTTGGATCGCGCCGGGAAGAATCGAGCGTACCGGAGGGGGTGCTTGATCATCCAGCCCGGACTTTGATATGTTAAGAAAAGCCCGCTGGTGAAGAGGTCATACAATACCGGCATCATCCGGATGGATTCATGTGAAATGAAGGAAGCACAAGGAATACAAATTTCGGACATCCTGCAATTGTGCTGTATAAACGGATTGACCGGGACAGCAGAAATTCGGGAGCCGTCCAAAACAGGATGGGTGTACCTTACCGAGGGACAGATCGTGCATGCCGTGTTTGGCAGTCTGTCGGGAGAAAAGGCATTCTACCGATTGGTGAACAGCAGCAGCGGCGACTTTGAATTCCAGGAGGGTCCCCACCGCAACGAACCCTCCATACAAAAAGGCTGGGAATATCTACTGATGGAGGCGGCCCGCATCAGTGACGTTGGAGAGCAACAAGAGTCCAGGGCGGATCGGAAAGCGCAGACCCGTTTGACACTGACATTGAAACGCGTCCAGATTCAACTGGCGCCCGACAGGGCCCCTCACTCGCCCCGCATCATCGAAACGAGCCTGACGGGATCCATCGAGATCGGCGACCAACTCGAGGAGTGCATGATCGATCGAATCGGCATGGATGAATGCTGGCTCCGCTGCTTGACCGTATTTGAACTGGGGGATGAGTTTTTCATGCGGTTCAAACTGAGTCAGGACCGACCGCAGATTCGTGTAAAGGCGGAGGTCTTGTCGGCTCGGGCGGACGATATATCGATGCGTGTTCGATTCCTCTCGCTCGATACGGAATCCCGAAGCGCGCTGGGTTTCTTTGTTTGGAACGCATAGTGCATCGTTCGGGGTTCGTCTCGAGCATCCAGCACCCTGTCCCTCCATGAAGACGCCGAGTCGAGCAGGGTCAAAGAAACCGCTGGAAGCGTCCGATCACCGTTCTCCCGTACCCGATCATTACCGCTTCCTTTTCGCATAAACAGCAGGTCCCACAAATAACACCTTTTTCCATAATTCAATTAAATCAAACGCAGCGCCCCTTAAAGGGATGACAGGCGACAAACACGAGAGGAGACACTCTGTGAAGAAAGTACTCGGGCTGGTCGTGGCCATTGCGACGGTTTGCGCGATGGGTTTTTCCGCCGCGCCGGCGGGAAGTGTCGGTCTGGACTGGCAGATCAGGCAGGAACTGAAACTGGACAAAGAGCCGCTGGATATTGCCTCGTCCGCGGATGGTAAATGGCTGTTCGTGCTGGCTCCGGGCGAAATCCTGGTCTATCCCTTAACGGGGGGCGACTCCATAGCCAAGATACCCGTTGATCCCGCAATGGACAGGCTCTCGTTCTCCCAGCAAGACAATTGTATCGTCATTTTGAGTCGTACGGGGAAGAAGGTCGAGATCATTGAACTTCAGGAGGTCCACGATATAGACGTCTCAGGGCTACCCTTCAAAGGCCCGGAAAACGCTCCGGTGGTCATCACGATTTTCACTGATTATCAGTGCCCGTATTGCGCTCGTCTGGAACCGCTGATCAGCCAGGTGCTGGCAAAGTATCCAAACCAGGTCAAGTACGTAAACAAGAACTTCCCGCTTTCCAACCACAAATTCGCGCGGAACGCGGCTATTGCCGCCCTTGCAGCCGCCAGACAGGACAAGTTCTGGGAGATCCATCATAAGCTTTACGAGAACATGAACGCACTGGGCGACGAAAAGATCCGGCAGATCGCTGTTGAACTAGGAGTCAATATCGAACAGTGGGAGAAGGACATGGCGGATCCGGCCATTGGGAACCTCGTCACCAGAGACATGGTGGACGCCCAGCGCGCCGGAGTTCGGGGTACCCCGAGCATTTACATTAACGGTAAGTTTTTGAAAAATCGAAGCTTGGAAGGCTTCCAGGCAATGATCGAGGAGGAACTCCGGCGAAAGCAATAAAGCCGGTACAACGTGATTTCCTGTCGGATTTCCAGCCTTTGACGGTGTGTCAAAATTCGGCGTTTCTCTCCAAAGCCGGTGGGGATCCGGAATCCTTTACGTTCACTGAATTTTTCTTGATTCCGGGTCCCTCTCCATTAGCCCATCATCCGGCGCGGTTCGGATGAGTCGCGCGATAACGGCCAGATTGGGATGAACGACGAGGTAGACAAGGGCCGCCACGGGGAAGTAGCGCCAGAAGAGGCTTCCCCACGCGCACAGGATCATTACCGACGTTCTTGTGCCTTTACTCGCCAAAGTCGGCTTTCCCAAATCCAGTCCGAGGGTTTCCGCCCGTGCGCTCGAGTAGCTGATCAGATTGCTTCCAATAAGGGCCAAGGCGGCCAATAGCGCCAGCAGCCAGATGGGCATGAGATTTGGAATGCGTGCGAGGTAGATCGCCATTCCGATGACCATGGAACCGTCCGCGTACCGATCGAGTACGGAGTCCCAGAACGCCCCCCCTCTGCTCTGCCTGCCGGTGAGCCTGGCGAGCTGTCCGTCTACTCCGTCCAACACCTGGGCGGCGGCGGCCATGCAACCGGCGAGCCACCCCAGGCCCAGGGCGAAAACCACCCCCGCAAAAAAGCCCAGGATCGCTGAAAACAGGGTGATCATCCAGGGCCTCAGCCACTCAAAATGGACGAGATTAGGCGTTACCCGGGCCGACAGATGGATCTTGATCCACTTAAGCACAAACCGGTCGGTGGGTTTGGTTTGCCATGTGTCCATCCGTATCTCTCCAATTCCTAAACATACGGTTTCGTGCTTCTGCCCTGGTATGGTTCAGGTTTTTCTAGTTATGGCGCGGGTTATCCTGCTGTAAATCGGGGAGAAAAGCGTCTGAACTTCGTCCGAGCGTAGAAGGAAGGCCACCCCCAAATAAACGATAAAACCGATAGCCAGCCGGCTCGTCAAACGAACCGCGATACCGCCGGGCAGGGGCGCGAGACTCGCCACGACCACGGAAAGCGCCATGCAGCAGGTGGCTGCCGTGGTTTTGACAAGAGACGCCAGGATCCTGCGGCCATCCATCCGTCCGGTTTTCTTCCTCAGAAGGAACATCAGGAGACCCAGATTTAGAGCCGAAGACAGGGAGGTGGCCAAGGCCAGACCGTTGTGTCGCATGGGACCCATAAGCACCAAACTGAACAGAATGCCGGCGACGAGAGATAGGATAGCCACTTTGACCGGAGTACTTGTATCCTGAAGGGAGAAAAACGCGGAGAGAACAATACGAATTCCTGAAAAGGCCCATAATCCGACCGCGTAATATAAGAGCGCGGATGACGTTTGGACGGAAGCGTCCGCATCGAAGGCCCCGCGCTGGAACAGCACTGACACAATCGGGTCGCGAAGCACAACCAGGCCGGCCATGGATGGTACGGCAATAAACAGGACAAGTCGCAACGAGTGCGAAAACGTATTGATAAGTCCCTCTATGTCGCCCTTGGCTGCAAACCGCGACATGCTGGGAAGACTGGCCGTACCCAAAGCAATGGCGAATACGCCCAGGGGAAACTGGACCACCCGGTCCGCATAATACAGATAAGATACGCTTCCCGAAGGCAGTAAGGATGCCAGAAGTGTTGACAGCAGAATGCTGACTTGATAGACGGCCGCTCCCAAAGCCGAGGGAAGCATGAGATATAGGATACGCTTCAATGCAGGATTATCGAAGCGGAACAGCGGGACGAGGGAAAATCCCAGTTTGACCATGAACGGAATCTGCAACAGGAGCTGAAGCAGCCCTCCGATCAGAACACCCCAGGCAAGTGCGTAAACCGGTTCTTCCAACCACGAATGAAGCAGAGCCACCGAGCCGATCATCGAAAGGTTGAGCAGCGTGGGAGCCAGAGCGGGAGCTGCAAAATGACGGAGGGAGTTCAGTACTCCCATACAGCCGGCGACCAGTCCGATAAAGAAGATATAGGGGAAGGTGATTCGGGTGAGACTCACGGTGAGGCTCAGTTTTCCGGGGTCCTGGGTGAATCCGGGTGCGATTACGTGAATCACCGCCGGTGCAAACAGGATGCCGAGGAAGGATATCAACACCAGGACCAGGCCAAGAGCCGTAAGGACGGATCGTGCAATTTCCAGAGCGGCTTCTCTACCCTGGTGGGTGAGCGATTCGGTGAACACCGGTATGAACGCCACCGTAAATGAACCCTCCGCGAAAAGGCGACGCAGCAGATTCGGCAGGCGAAAGGCAACGAAAAAGGCATCCGCAGTGGAAGCGGTACCGAAGAAGTAAGCGATCACCATGTCGCGGGCAAAGCCCAGGATCCGGCTCAACAGGGTGGCTCCGCCCACAATACCCGCGGCGCGAGTGACGCTCCTCGCTTCTTCGATCGAGTCGAGCTTTGCTTTTTCATCGGGTCGATTCATAGTCGTGGCCTGAACTTATACCTATAATGTGTTCCTTTTCAAGAGGCTGTTATGTCTTTAAAAGAGGGTCCGCCCATGGAAACGGCGTACCTGGAGAAGAACCGTGGGCCGTTCGGGTGTACTTTACTTTTACGGATTCATAATGATAAGATTTCTTTGACTTACAAGAGCTTGACGTTCCGGGAGAGTGGGTATCCTTTCCGGTACGAATGGTTGGAGGAAATGAGAGGGAAGATTTTCATTCCGCACGCTACCGAGGAGTTGATGGAAATTTACGAGAAACACGTCTTTAGGACCAGGGACTTATGATCGCTTTCGATTTGCAGTGCGACGCCGGACACAAGTTTGAAGGCTGGTTCGACAATGGCGACGATTTCGAGAGGCAAAGGGCGCAGGCATTGATTGAATGTCCTTTTTGCGGCAGCAAAGAAATCGAGAAGCTGTTTTCCCCTTTCACCATAAAGAACGGGGCGCGGACGGAGAAGCCTGCCGGAGAGATGGACGGTCCGACTCCCGAACAGATGATTCGGCATTTTTATGAACATCTCTCGAAAGATTACGAGGACGTTGGCGGGGATTTTGCCAAAGAAGCCTTGAAAATCCACTACGGGGTCTCGGATAAGAAGAAAATTCGAGGCGTCACTACGGAAGCGGAGGAAAAAACGCTCAAGGACGAGGGTGTAGAATATTTGAAAGTGCCTATGCCCCGGTTTGACGCTTAAATGTCACAGGCCGGACCTTTTCGGAGTCACGAATGCCCGCCCGATTCAGGGCGACGCCCCGCCTCGGAGTCACGGACTCGTTAACATCACTGCTTATGTCAGAAGCACCTTGAAAAGCAGACAACCGCCGCACTCAAACTCTGAGCGGGTGAGCCGGGCGAGTTGAAGTTTGGGTCAATTAGGGTCATCCCGCAGGAGTAAGGCTTTGCGGCTCTTGGGAGTTTTCGATCCTGATCTGTTCTCTCCCCCAAAACAGTGGGGCGGGTCTGAAACCCGCCCCAAAATAACCACCCGCATATACCGGATTATCTAAACAGTTCCTTTTGGATTTAGTTCCTCGACCCAACCTCGCGTTCGTATTCCGACCAGGCTTTGGCGCCGGCCCTATTCTTTTTCGTCTTCCTCGAAGCGGACGCGGATGGTCTGCGCGTGCATGGGCAGACCTTCGTATTCAGCCAGGGGAATAATGCTGTCTTTGAGTCCTTTGAGCCCTTGTTTGGACAAGTACTGGAACGTCGGCTTCTTGATGAAATCGTCCACGCTGAGCCCGCTGAACATGCGCGCGCAGCGGCCCGTTGGAAGGACGTGGTTGGTTCCGGAAGCATAATCTCCCGCCGGAATCGGGGCATAAGGGCCCATGAAAATGGACCCTGCGTGCCGAACTCGCATTAATGTCTGCCAAACGTCTCGCGTCCAGATCTGCAGGTGCTCCGCCGCGTACTCGTTGGTAAAGTCGATGGCCTCCTCCATGCTCCCGGCTATGAGGATTGCTGAGTTGTGCTTCAAAGCTTCCTTGATAATGTCCTTGCGGGAGGCCGATTCCAGTATTTTCTCGATGTGATCGGCGGTGTTTCGGGCCAGTTCCTCGGAATCGGTTATGATCACTGCCGCAGCGTCGGGATCGTGTTCCACCTGGCTCAGGAAGTCTATGGCGACCCAGTCCGGCCTTGCCGTATCGTCGGCGAGAATCAATCCTTCGCTGGGACCGGCCGGCGAGTCGATGTCCACCAGGCCGAAAACTGCCATCTTGGCCGCAGTGACGTACTTGTTGCCCGGTCCGACAATCTTGTCAACTTTAGGAACGGTCTCCGTGCCATAGGCCATGCTCCCCACGGCCCACGGTCCTCCCATCTTGAAGAGTGCTTCGGCGCCGGCCAGATGCGCCGCCACGATCGTGGCCGGGTTGACCGACATTCCCGAACGGGGAGGCGTACAAGCCACGATCCGTTTCACTCCGGCGATTTTAGCAGGAACGATGTTCATCAGGACGCTGGAAGGATAGTCCGCCCGGCCTCCGGGCACATACGCACCCACAATGTCCATGGGTGTGGTTTTTCTGCCCGCCAGGATGCCCGGAGCTACCTCGATGGACCACATCTCCCGCTCCAACTGTGCGCGATGGAAACGTTCGAGGTTTTCGAGCGCATGCTTCAGGGCCTTAACGATCGCCGGGTCCAACGCGGCATAGGCCCGTTCGGTTTCTTCCGAAGTGACCTTCAGGTCCTGTTTCGAAATATCCGTTTTCAGTTTCTTATAGTGTTCGAGGGTGACCTGGTCGCCGTTCCCGGCAATGTCCAGCGTGACGCGACGCATGTCTTCTAACACTCCGGACACGTCTTCCATGGAGCGGTGCAGGATCTCGGCCTTTCTCTCAGGTGTTATCCGGCGAAGAAATTCAGGTTCCAGCATGATTCCGATCTTCCAGGGGTTTGAAAGTATGGACTGACTTGGCTACATTCTACCAGAAGGAGGTGAACCTACCAAATTCAATCTTATCGTTCAAGTGAATTCAGGACTTTTGGAGAGGACAGTGCATCATGCTGAATGATTTGATCCAAAAACGATCCGTTGAGACGATAGAACTCATTCCGAAGGGGTACAGGAGTGACCTGTCCATCAAGGAAACGATTCGTTGTGTGGTTTTCCAGCTTCTTCGGGAGGAAGGCTTGGTCGCCGTTCCGGCGTTCAGGAATCCCCGTTTCCCGGAAGGCCCCGTGGACTTGGCCGGAGTGGATCCCGTGGACGACGCCGTGAAAATGGCCTTTTGCGCCAATCCCCTGGTGGAGTTAAGTGACGTGAAAAGCCTCGAGCGGGTAGACGCGGAATACAAATGCATTATCACATTTTCGCGCGCCGGAGCCAAAGTAAAGCAGAGCGCCTTCTTTCTCAAGCCGGGTATCGATCACATCGATCTATACGCCGGGGGGCTATAGAAACGGATTCGCGGATTCGGAGGAATTCGCCCGGCAAAGCAATGGCGGAGATCCGATGCACGCTCGCCGGGACACGGTGCGATATACGGGGGCGTCCTTTTGCGGAAGGATTCCCCCGATCCCTTTTCCCGGCCTGCCGGGGTGGCGCGGAGGAAGTTCCGGGCCGGCGGAGAGGAAATCGCAGGCAGCGCCGAACCGGCGCAACTTAGTCCGGACGGAGCTTCGTCTTCGTGGGGCTGGTTCGGTTTCCGTTGAATTCAGGGGCTGTTTTAAGTATGATCCGCCGCGGATGAGGTAATGTATCGTATGAAGGCTGCCAGGAAAAGCTGTTCCATTCCCGAAATCAAAGAAAGGTTGAAAAAACTCTCTTTCGACTCTTTTCGTGACGATGAGATTCTAGGATATGACAGCTTTCGATTCAAGGCCTTTTCCGAGATTTGCGTGTCCGAATCCGAATATGAAGCTACCGAGGAGAAGCAGGGGTTACTCAGGAGACTCATCGACGAACTCAAGGACATTTTGGACAGCTTGGCTTTAGGTGGGGAAGAGGCAAAAGGCGTCCCTTTCCATGAACTGCTGGATCGGAACTCGGTGGCGGCCAAGATTGCCTACAAACGTGCGCTCTATATGGTTCGCGACGAAAAATTTTGGGAAGCGGCCATGAGCACGGCTTTTGCCGTGGATTACATTGCTGACGCCGACACGTCTTTTAAAGACGACCCTTCCGGACTGGCGGAGCCCCTTCGAACCATGGCCATGGGGTTGTTGGAGGAGACGCTTACTGCATACATGGTTCCAAACAAGTATGTCGCCAGTGACTGTGCGTCGAGCTGCGGGTACTGCCAGGATCCCCTATCGACCGTTGCCAGATATTGCACTCAGGCGCTGGAAAGTATAGGATCTCCGGATACGATCATTAACGAAGTTTGGGAGACCGCGGCAGCCATGCTGGGTGCTTTTCTTCAGTCTAGAGGCGCCGATTTGAAAGAGATGCGATTCCCGTCCCATATACCCCGCCAGGCTTCAGCTTCATTTAAGCTGATGATTTACCACCAGAAAGCCGACAGGAACATGATTATGAGAGGTATTGACCACTATGTGGAAGAACTCAGGCTCTGTCGGGTGAATCTGTTCGTCAGCCAATATGTGGAGGAGCAGCCCATCATCCCGCCGGATTTTTAAACGTCGGTGTCACAGGCCGTAAGGCGTCGCGATTCCGGGAAGAGACCTCCGCGGCGGAGCCGGAGTTCGAATCCGTTTGCCCGTATAAGGATCAACGCATGCAGAAACACCTGCTATTGTGCATTCTCGTTATCGTGACGTTATCGACTCAGGCCCTCGGCGAAGGTCCGGAGCCCACTGCCATGGAAATCCTGGACTCGGCTTGGCAGTACTACCGCGGTGACACGTCTCGAGTCGAAGTGGAGATGACCATCCACAGACCTGATTGGGAACGGACGATGACCATCCTTGCCTGGACCCGTGGAATGGAAGAAAGCATCTTCAGGATTGTAGCCCCCCCAAAAGACCAGGGTAACGGCACGTTGAAGAAAGGCACGGAGATGTGGACCTACAATCCGAAAGTCGACCGGATCATCAAATTGCCTCCGTCACTCATGTCACAGTCCTGGATGGGGTCCGACTTTTCCAATAACGATCTGTCAAAGGCGAACAGTATACTCAAAGATTATACCCATGAGATCGTTGGCACCGAAAAGAATGAAGGACACGAAGTCTATGTGATCAAGGCTGTTGCGAAAACGGATGCGCCCGTGGTCTGGGGGATGCAGATGCTCAAGATTCGCGACGACCACATCATACTTCAGCAGAGTTTCCTCGATGAAAACGGTGTGCTGGTAAAGGAGATGACTTCGGAGAACATCGAGCCGGTGGGGGGAAGGCTGTTTCCGAGCATCTGGTACATGCGCAAAGCAGAGGCGAAAGGCGAATACACCCGGCTCCATTACCTGAAGGCGGAATTCGACGTGCCGGTGCCGGACAGCTATTTCACGGTTTCCTATTTGAGAAGCGCCAGAGAATTTTAGCACGACAAGTCGTTAAGGTGACAACCTCTGGGGTGGTTTCGGAAACGAGATCCCCGGCCGAAGCGGAATGAGCCATGTATGGGTGTAAGCAATAAAGTCGCTTGGAGGAACATCTGGCGTAATCCGCGTCGATCCTTGCTAACCACCTCAGCGGTGGTTTTCGCGTGCGTGCTGCTGATTTTCATGGTCTCTCTCCAGGCCGGGTCCTACGATGCGATCATCAATACCGCCGTGCGCCTTCAAGCCGGCCATATCCAGGTACAAGCCGAAGGGTACAACGACAAGCCGGAAATTCGCAAGGTGGTCCGGCAACCACGCGCCGTCGCCGAACTAATCGACAAGAATCCTCGGATCGAAGCCATTGCCTTTCGGGCCAATGCGTTCTCACTGGTTTCCTCCACGATGCAACGGGCTGAGTACCTGACTGAAAAAGACGGGAACGCGACCGTAGTCGGAAATTTGTTGGCCAAGAATCTATCCGTCGACGTGGGTGACGAGTTGGTGATCCTCGGCCAGGGCTACGACGGCTCCGTAGCGGCGAATGCGCTTACCGTCAAAGGCGTTTTCCGGACAGGGCAACCGGATTTCGACAGAAGCGCTCTGCAGATACCCCTGGCGACCTTTCAAAGCACATACGATATGGACGACGCTGTTCATAAGATCGTAGTGATGGGAAAGGATCTGGAGGAAGTGGGCTCTCTGGCGGAGTCCATTCGCGCCGAGCTGGGGAGGCGCCGGACATCACAGAACCTGGCGGTGTTGACGTGGAACGAATTGATGCCCGGACTGGAACAGGCGATCCAGGTGGATATGATGAGCGCATGGATATTTTACGGTATTCTGATCGTGGTCGTGGCCTTCAGTATTATGAACACGTTTGTTATGGCGGTCTTCGAGCGCACACATGAGTTCGGGGTGTTGATTGCCATAGGCATGAAACGGATTCGCTTGATCGGCATGGTCTTGCTGGAATCGGCCTACCTTACCATCTGGGGTGTCATTTTGGGCATTCTCGTGGGAGTGGCGGTGACCTACTACTTCCAGATCCACGGCATTGACATTTCCGGCACTGAAGACCTGTTCGCCCAATACGGACTCCCTTCCGTACTGAGACCGAAGCTAACCGTCGGCTCCGTTCTGTCCGGGCCTTTGATCATTTTCGCCGTGACCCTGCTTACGGCGGCGTTCCCGACATTTCGAATACTCAAGTTGAAGTTGGTCCGCGCCATGCGGGATTAGAAAACCCCGAACCTGTATTCTGACGTGTCTCCTTCAACAGATCGGAATCGTGTATGTTGACCTTGTTGAGCATGGCCTGGAAGAACATCTGGCGCGTTCCGCGCCGCACGATCGTTATACTCCTAGCCGTATCGATCGGCGTTTTTGCCATGCTGAGTCTGGGATCCCTCAATCGGGGCATGCTGGATCAGATGGTGAACAATTCCATCAAGACGCTGACTGGCCATATCCAGATCACGGCCAAAGGGTATTTCGAGGACCCCGTGATCGAGCACACCGTCCGGAATCCTGAAACCTTGTATAAACAGGTTGAAGGTTTTTCGGAACCCTTCCGTTGGGCTCCGCGCGTTCGGGTTCCCGGAGTGGTGAGTAATGCCAGAAATTCAACGGGCATTGTGATTGTAGGTATTGATCCGGAGAAGGAGGCGAAGGTTTCATTTATTGGCTCCGCTGTGGTCGAAGGACGCTATCTGAACTCCGGGGACGAACACGGGATCATTGTCGGCCGTGGGTTGGCGGAGAAGTTCGATACCGGACTTGGCAAGAAGCTCGTATTGATGTCCCAGGACACCCAGAATCAAGTGGCGTCCGCGGGCTTTCGCATTGTGGGCGTATACGCGGCGGAAATCGAACTTATCGAGGAGCAATTTGCTTTCATCCTGCTGTCCGAAGCCCAACGTATGCTGAGAATCGGCGATGGGATCTCCGAAATTTGTATCATGGCCGAGAACCGCGATCTGGTAGAGCCTCTATACCGGAAGATTTCGTCCGAGCTGCCGCCGGAATTTGAAGCAAAGGCCTGGTGGCAATTGGCGCCGCTGATCAAGGCCCAGTTGGATCTCTGGGAGCGTTTCATGTATCTGTGGTTCGTAGTGGTGTTTGTGGCGGTCGGCTTCGGATTGGTCAATACCATGTTGATGGCTGTTTTCGATCGAATCCGGGAGTTTGGAATGCTCAGGGCCATCGGAATGAAACCGCGACTCATCGTGACGGGAATCATGTTCGAGTCCTTGTGTCTTCTTCTGCTTGGAATTCTGATTGGAAACGTCCTGAGTTGGGTCACAGTGGGATGGCTTTCTCACGTGGGCATCGATTTGAGCGCGTTCTCCGAAGGCCTGGAGGAACTCGGAATACCGCACATTATCATACCCGTGCTTCATTCTCAGGACTATATAGGCGCCAACGCGACGGTGATCATTCTAGGACTGATCGTGTGCCTGTATCCGGCTTTGAAGGGGGCGCGTATATCTCCGGTAAAGGCGTTGGCTCATATATAACGGCCTGTTGAACAGAGGGATTCCGTGATGCCGATGGTTCAGTGCAGAGAGGTTACCAAGGTATACCGTCAAGGCGAAGTGGAAGTGAAGGCGTTAAGGGGCGTTGACCTGGACGTGGAAGCGGCCGAGTTTATGGCGTTGGCAGGTCCTTCGGGATCGGGCAAAACCACTCTGCTGAACATGATCGGCGGCCTGGACCGGGTGACATCGGGCACTATCCGTATGAACGGAAACGAAATCACCTCTATGAGCCAGACGGAATTGAGCGAAATGCGCTTGCGTAAGATCGGCTTCGTGTTCCAGGCGTACAACCTGATCCCCGTTCTGACGGCCATCGAGAATGTCGAATTTGTGCTCATGCTGCAAGGGATGGGGCGGAACGAACGCGTCGAGAGGGCGGAGCAAATGCTCAAAGAGGTCGGATTGGAGGAGGAACTGCATCGAAGGCCGGCTGAGCTGTCCGGCGGACAGCAGCAACGGGTCGCCGTCGCAAGAGCGATCGTCTCCCGACCGGCCGTGGTACTGGCGGATGAACCCACCGCCAACCTGGACTCGAAAAACGGGGAACGATTGCTGGACATCATGGAAGCGCTCAACGATCGACACAAAGTCACCTTCGTGTTTTCAACCCATGATAAGATGGTCATGGAACGGGCCCGCCGAGTTGTCCGCCTCAGGGACGGCGCGGTATCCGACGATGTCTTGAAGAGCCATTAAGTCATGGGCAACGTCCCGATACTGCGCGTGTTCCTGTTTCTCTGGACCTGCCTGTTCGCGTTCTTGTGCCTGGCGCCTGAAATCCGAGGCGTCGAAGCGCCTTCCAAAGAGAACCCCCCCTCGAATACCGGACTCCTGAATCGGATACTTGATCCGGAGAAGTTCTCCTTCGGCGGACATTTCAAAAACCGTGTCGCCGCCTCGTGGCCGGATTCAGACAGCCTTTTCCGGCTCGTCGGCCTGGAAACCCTATGGGACTATCAGTCCGTACTGCGGCTGAAGGGACAATACAGATTTGCGGATTGGGCCCAGTTCGAGGCGCACAACGAAACGTTCTATCTGGTCAGTGATACCCGGCGCGCCACCCGCCGACTGGAGGAGATCCTGGGGGTGGAGTTCCCCCAGTTTCTCGGCATCGGAGCCGGTCTCGATGACGACAGACGCTTGATGGATCTCACCTGGACCCTGGACGAAGGCGATGGGCATCTGCTCGTCAATCGCTTCGACCGGCTTTTTTTCACGGTTTTTTATGAAGACACGGTATTTAAGCTCGGACGTCAGGCTGTGACCTGGGGACACGGGCTCATTTTTAACCCCATGGACGTATTCAGCCCTTTTGCTCCCACCACGCTGGACCGTGAATACAAACAAGGGGACGATGCGGCCCTGTTAAATGTCCCTCTCGACGAACGATACGGGGATATGACATTGCTCTACGTGGCCAGGAAGGATTTCGAAACGGGTAATCCGGCATGGGAAGCATCTTCTCTGGCCGGAAAATATCATTGGTTCGTTCCCGGTTCGCAGACCGAACTGACTTTCATTCTGGGGAAGCACTATGAGGACTTGGTTTCCGGCCTCGGAGCCGTCGGGTACCTTGGCGGGGCGGCATGTAGAATGGACACCACCTGGACGTACCTGGACGAGGAGAACACGTCGTTTTTCAGCTTTGTGGCCAATCTGGACTACGCCTGGAACTGGTGGGGATACAACATGTATGGCTGGGTCGAATACTATTTTAATGGGCTGGGCGAGGAGCGCAAGAAGTATGTCGATGCGTTTTTTAACGAAGCCCTTTTGGATCGCCTGGAACGGGGTGAACTGTTCGTGGTCGGTCGTCATTATGTGGACACCCAGATCCGTATCGAATTGCATCCTCTGGTAAACGTGTATTTCAACACCATCACCAACGTGGTGGACCCGAGTGGCATTCTCCAACCGTATCTGGTGTGGGACGTGAGTACGAACCTTCAGTTCACTCTGGCTTCCACCGTCTTCTGGGGGGGGAACAACACCGAATACGGAGGCGTTGAAATCCCCCCGCTCGGAGTCACGGACCAGCAGCCCAACCGGGTTTTCTCCTGGCTGACCTGGTATTTTTGAAACCGGGGCTTGGACTCCTGTTTCCCTCCGGCCCGTTTCCTATCTTCTCGGAATTTTCCGCCGTTCAACTCCACTGTTCCGGTTTCCTGTCCTACGATGGACTCGAAACGCTCGTGTTGATCGCTCGCGGGAATGCGGATAGAATTATAACAAAGGCGCGTTGAAAACGTGCTTTTGGCGTAAACGGTTATCTGGATAGACGTTCGAGTCCAACGGGAACGACGAACCGGGAGAATCAGCATGTGTCCGAGTATAAGCAGAAGGAATTGCCTTCGAGGGTGGGCCGTCGCTTGCTTTGCTCTTTGGGCCTGGAGTTGCATGAGTCCAGCCGCCATCGCCGGGGTGGACGGGATCTGGAAAGACGCCCCGGGCGGACAGACGGCCACCCTGAGCGCGTACATACAGACTTACGCCGAAGGGTCCGCCATTGCCATCGTCACTCCGGATCTCCAGAGCGTATACGTGTTTCAGGAATCCGACTTCGAGTCGGAAATCGACGCCCCTGATCTGGCCGGGGAAAACCACCGGCTTCGCATGACTTTTCAGGCGGATGGTACGGCGCAGACGACGCTGACGCTGAGCGGCCAGGCGGAGCGATCCCTGACGTTTTATCGGCTGCATGAAGCGCCCGGCGACTTCGCGAACGTGTACGATGGAATCTGGAAAGACGCGCCTTTCGCCGGAGCGGCCACCACCAACTTGTATTTGCAGAGTTATGCCAGTGGGGACGGGATCTTCGTCATTACGGAGGACTTGAACCGTTTCCTGGTCTTTCTGGCATCTCCGTTTGCTGAAGATCTGGATCTGGGGGATCTTACAGGCCGTCATCAGCTTCAAATCCACTTCACCGGTCCTTCCACTGCAACAGCCGTATTGACCGAGGACGAAGCGACCTCACTTGCTCCTCAAGCCGTCCATAACTACCAGTTGAATCGCTGGTATCCACATCAGGCTCCGCCTCCGGCATATGGAAAGATCGCATTCACACGCGCGTCCACAAGTCAAATGATTTCCATTTCGGACATATACATCATGAATGCGGACGGGAGCGATGTACGAAATCTGACGAACCTCAACGCCGTCGACGCGGTCTATCAAGCGGGAACGCCCATGTGGACGTGGGACGGCGCCAAGGTCCTGTTCTCTTCCAACTATCAGATGTGGAAGAGCTTTAATTACCGCGATGTATTCGAGATCAACCCGGATGGGAGCCGGCTGCGGAGAATCACGGGAAGTGAACGGATCACCCCGGTGGGCTACGGTTCTTTGACCGTGAACGTGGACACCCAGGAGCAGACCCTTCATCCCTCTCAGGTGGTGGTTTCCTTCCAGGGTTCCGACCAGCCCTGGACCGTGGATTCTCCCGGGGTAACCAGCCAGATATCGGGCCAAAACTTTTCCATCACGTTTCCGAAAGTTCCGTCCGGCAAAATCTGGGTCAAATGCAATAAGGACGGGCACAGAGGGGACGTGAACCTGAGTGTGGACGTGCCTGACGGAGGGTCGGGCTCCGTCTCCTTTCACTTGGTGAACGGCACGGTCCTGTCTTGTTCGTCGCCTTCCGCTGCGCCGGAGATGGCCAAGGTGGCCTACGATTCGCTCATTTCAAGCTTCACGATCGAGGATAAGGACGGACAGAAGCAGGATAAGCTCCTCGATTTTCTGAGTCTCTCGTGGTCGAATGCGGACGGCGCTTTCCCCGACGTGCGAAGCGACATCTATCACACCTACTGTTCCACGGGCCGGTTCGCGCCCACGGGCAACCGGATGGCCTTTGTCTTGGGACCGTACCTAGCCGACAGCATCGTCATCATACCGACGGACACGGCTAAAGGACTTCAAGCGCCGGAGGAACTGCTGGTTGCCGGAACTCAGGCGATCGGGGCTTATTACGGCTGCGCGTCACCCGCCTGGAGTCCCGACGGAAAGAAGATCGCATATGTGGCATCCTACACCGATTGGAACTTGAACATTACTGGAGATGTTTTTGTGATTCCCGCGGACGGCTCCTCCACGCCCGTTCAGGTTACTCAGGTGAATTACGATCAGTTGGCGTCGCATCCCAGCTTCAGTCCGGACGGGTCCAAATTGGCCTTCGCCCTGTTGACGGGAGGCCCGCAAGGTCTCAACGTTCTGGACATCGGAACATACAAGTTTACCGTGGACATCTGCACCATGGGCGTAGCCGGTTCCGGCTTTACGCAGATTACGCACGACGGGGCTTCTCTTGAACCGACCTGGAATCCGGTGATGCAGTAAACGCCATAGGCAGGAGGAAGGACGTACACCGGAAACGAGGGGTTTAAGAAGTAAGGATGATGATTAATGTAATCGTATTAGGGATAAATATTGACTTCCAAGGCGAAAAGAGGCGGGGGGTTCGATCGTCGTGGGAGTACACCTGAAGGCAAAAACGGATAATAAGGTCAGGATATTCCTGGAGAGGTAAACGCGGTATGCGAAAGACGTTGTTGGTGATAATAGGGTTACTCTTTGCATTGTCGGGCACGGTGTCCTGGGCGGAGAACGGCGGACAGGGGACGGACGTTGTTGATTTTTATACGGGGCAGGTGATTCATCACAGACCGTTCCCACGTAAATCTTCCGTCAAGACTCTGAAGGACCCGCAGACCGGTGTCGAGGTCACCCATGAAGAGGTGAAGACACACGAAACCAATGGGGAGTGGAGGGACCCCGAGACCGGACAGACAATCCGGGAAAAAGCCATAGATCGGTAGATCTTTCATTTTCAGTACAGGGCAGGGGGAGACCTTGTAAGGATTCTCCCCGTATTTTTTCTCTTTGTTCCTCTCAGACAAGGGTGTGCTTCATGTCAGGCGACTTCCATAACGAGCGCCTGTGGGGGGTCTATTTGACCGTGTGAACGGATACGCCCCCCGTGACGGCTGTATTCTGCATCTTAGAGAGCCCGTCCAAACATTGTTTTTTGCAACGCCCCTCCCGTGCTCGATCGATCCTGTCAATGGATCATAGACTGAACCCATTGAAAAAACAAAGAAACCTTCGCACCCCATTTTAGGCATGCAAGTTGCTTTCAGGGAAGTCAGGAGGTTTCGCTTATGCTGGCCGTGCCCGAACACCGGGGGCGTATTTCTCCGGTATTTGATACCTGCCGGACAGTGCTCATCTTTGACGCCTCCACGCAAGCAGATCGAGCGTGTCTGCGCATGTGCTGGAAGAACGTTCCTTGCGACAGGCGTCCCAGGGAATTGAAATCGCTCGGCGTCGGTGTCTTGATTTGCGGCGGGATCAGCCGTTGGATGGCGCATCAGGTGGAGTCGCAGAGTATTGACGTCATCCCGTGGCGTTCCGGAGAAATACTCGAAATCGTCCGAGCATACCACGATGGCGAAATCATGCAGGCGCGGTTCAGCATGCCCGGTTGTTCTCGATTTCGGAGGCGCCTGGGATACGGGAACCATCTTTCGAGTTACATATGGAGCCCCTGCGGCCATGATGACGCGGAAGAGGGGACGAGTTGAACGTATGTAGCGAAAATCGGCTGAATCTATCCTGTGTCCGGGATGGAGAGGCGACACACTGACCAATGTCGGAAAGCATCGGAGCTCCAAGCGCCGAATACATCCGTTGAAAGTTGAATATTACGCGGGTCGGGGGAAGGACCCCTTACACGAGATCTCCCCATGCAAACACCCCCTAACCCGGTAAGCCCCGGCCCGCATTTATACGCGAACGAGCAGCGGAATATTCCAACAGTTCCGTCTCTTCTCGAAAAAGACGGAACGATAGGGTTTCCCGTTCGAGGACCCCTTGAAAAGAACCTCTTTTCGATCCATATTATCCCATTATCTAGAAGGAGGAATCATCGAATGTCAGCCCAACAGTGCGCATCAACGAAAGCGCAGCAAAAACAAACGGAGCAGGACGAGGCTCTCAAAGATAGATTATCGAAAATCAAGCATAAGATCATCGTCATGAGCGGAAAAGGAGGCGTGGGCAAGAGCAGTGTCGCCGCGTATTTGGCCGTCTCGCTGGCCCAGCACGGGTATCAGGTAGGCCTTATGGATGTGGATCTTCACGGTCCGAGTATTCCCCGATTGCTTGGCATAACGGGCCTCATCGGGGTCGGAGATTCACAGAAGGGCATACCCATGGAATTTGACAAAAATCTTCAGGTTGTTTCCATTGACAGCCTGCTGGCGGATCGTGACTCGGCGGTCATCTGGCGCGGACCGTTGAAGATCGGAGTCATCAAACAGTTCATTAGCGACATCGAATGGAACCCGCTGGACTATTTGATCATCGATTCACCGCCGGGCACGGGCGACGAACCCCTGACCGTCGCTCAGACCATACCCGATGCCATGGCCATCATAGTGACGACGCCTCAGGAAGTGTCCCTTGCGGACGTTCGTAAATCCATCAATTTCTGTAAGCAGGTGAATATGACCGTGCTCGGGGTTGTGGAAAACATGAGCGGACTCATCTGCCCTCACTGCGGTCGGGAAATCCCTCTGTTCAGCAAAGGCGGCGGAGAACGTACGGCCCGGGAGACCGGCCTGCGCTTTCTGGGAAGACTGCCTCTTGAGCCACGCCTGGTGGACGCCGGGGATTCGGGAATTACCGGATTTCTGAAAGACCCGGACCTTGTTTTTTCGAAGGAGTTCACGAAGCTCGTGGATATGGTCGAGCAGGTGGTGCACGCTTTTGAAGCAGGGCAAGCGCCGGCCCCAGTTCAAAGTTCCGAATAACCTCCAATGAAACTGAGCACATGCCGTAGTTGTAGAACCGAACCGTCTTTTATTGTATATCCAAGGGCGGTCAATACCTTGGTCTGGATCTCGTTGGGTTCCTCGATTTGAACGATGGGGAGGGCGGCGCCCTTGTACCAGCTCAAGGCGGAGTTCAGGCCGGTCATTTCCTCCATGAGCGTTTTGGCGGTTTCGGGCCCGCCTACCTTGAGTTCGAGAAGTCTCAGGCAAGAGAGGGCGATGATACACGTCAGAAGATGGCAGCGGATTTTGCTGTCGGTCCAGTGAAACATCGGGTTGATTCTGACGTGGCATGGAGCCTTGCTCACCCGAAACTGCTGCTCGATGCGATATCTATCGAGGGAGGCCAGGACGATGGCCTCGGTAATCCAATCGTGATGGTCGGTAACGATGAGGTTTTTCCCCATGACGGCCTTTGCCGCCTCGATCTCCGCATAATCCCTACGGAAGCTCATGGTGTTTTCCGTGAAAGCCAGGCGATAGAATTTGTGACTGATATGGAGCTGTTCACAGACCTTGTGATAACGGGTGGCGATGGTCTTGGGGCTTCGCCATTGAGGCTCCTGGTCCCGGAACTTTTGCCGGAATTGGACGAGTTCCGTTTTCAGTTGGTCCAGTTTCCTGGTCATGTCGTGAAGTTTTTTGCGCTTGGTAACCGGGTTGAAGGTGACGACCACGGTGCGCTCCCGGCCCCAAAGGGTCAGCTTGGTCCGGTAAGCGGTGAGTCTGTCGTCGGGGCGTTCTTGGTCCTCGAGCCCATGGTTTTTGGGGATATCGAGAACGAGGAAGTGCTCGGGATTCAGCGCGGCCAGATGGTCGGCAAAATAGGTGGAATAGGTTGTGACGAAATAGATCCGGCTTTGGGCGTCGATGAGGGCGAGGTTTTCTTTTGAGTTCATGCCCTTGTCGAAGACCACGGTAAGGGTTTTGTCTCCTTCCGTAAAGCCCAGGATCACGCCGAACAGCTCGTCGAGAATCTGCTCGAACAGCTTGGAATCATGGAGGTTGCCGGGGTAGACCTTGTAATGGATGGGCAGCGAGGTGGCTCGATCCGCCAATAATCCGAGACCGACTTGCCGCAGGTGGTGTTTTCCGCTCTTGCTGTAACCCCTTACCGCCAGATGGGAACCGGTCTTGGTGGCCATGTAGGTGAAATAGTTGGTGGTGTCGAACAGCACGGTGTCGGGGCTCGGTCGGCGGCCGGCCCAGAGCCTTTCGAGGAAGAGCCGACCGGCTTTCTCGACCTGCTCCTTGGAAACGCGATCCCACTTCTCCCAGTAGCGCTCGGAGGTCAGTTGAGTCAAATTTTCCTTGCGCCCCCTTGGGACGATACTGTCGACGATGCCTATGGTATCCAGTTCTTGTTCAAGGGCCTGGGCTACGAAGAGGGCTCCAAAGGATTCGGTTTTGAGCCTGCAAGGCCTGCCGAGACTCTCGGCTTCTTCGAATTTGGCGAGGATGGTTTCCGGCGTTCCGAGATACTTCTGCCACTTCAGTCGGACCTTACCGCCGACGCGATGGACCTCCCGAAGGTACCAGTAGGTTCTACCCTTGAAGGTCTTCTTGTACAAATGGGGCATGATTGGATTATAAAACATAGGTTCTACATGTCAAGCTAAAAATCGATTATGATAACAAAAATAAGGCAGTTAGGTCATGTAGAGAGGGGTAACAAGGTAGGTTCTACGGGTACATATTATGTAACCGATTGAAACTATTATTAATTTCCGTATCGCGAAGGCTTATCTCTGAAACTCCTGTCCGAAAGATTCATGACAAATACCGCCGGATGTAGTAGGAAAATACCCCCTCTATACCTCATCCGGCGGCTTATGTCCAGATCTTAATGCAACTATTTGACGGATCTTAGATAATCGGGATGAATCAATTCACCCTGAAGAGAAAGGGAAAATGAGTATAAAAACTACGACAAGTGTATTAATAGACATGGGTCATAGGGTACAAAACCAGGCATTGGCTATTGAGTGCCGAACGATAATTACTTTATAACACGAGGGGGCCGGACAAGTCCAGCAAGGGCCGACTTCCGGATTCCAAGGTCGGTCCGGCCGGTGTTGGAGGCCGGCTTGGAAATATTGAATCGCAAAAAAAGGATGACCCAAAGGAAGCGACAGGCGTCCGGGGGACGAGGTTCGATACTTCACTTCCCCTTGATTGGTGTGCGGTTTTTTTATAAAATCGGTCAAAACTGCCTAAAATCAGCAAAGGTTGTGAATGATAAAATTACCTAAAGTCAATAACTTAGAACAAGATGAGGGGGTTCGTAAGCTCAAGTTTACTGTATACGAATCCGTAGGCCGCAGGTTCAAATCCTGCTGGGCGCACCAATAGAATCAACTACTCAGAGGGCTATCGAGCCCTCTTCTTTTTGGCTTGCTTCTCCGGGCGTGTCACTTTTTGAGGCAAGTGATGAACAACGTCAGAGACGAGATATTCATCTATAAGGCCATGGCGTCCGGGCTGATTTTGTTCGTTCTTGGGCTTTTTTCGGTAATCCTGGCGACTCTGGTGCTATTTGTGGCAAAATCTCCCTGGCCGGCTTTCTTATTGATGAGCCTGCCCCTCGCTCTGGTAGGTCTAACGGCCCTTCTGAACGGGATCGCGGCAATAGGGACCAGAATAGACATCATGCCTACCGGCCTGAACGCCATTATCCCAAGATGGCGGGCCTGCCCACTGCCTCCGTTCCACCGTTTTCACCTCGGTTGGGATGAAGTTCGCGCGGTCAGGCATCGAAAGGAGATATACCACATCTTCCTCGCATCTCCTTCTATTGCGCCTTTTCCAGTCGACGTGTACGCCATCGAGACCGAAGGGAGACGAATCGTGGTTGGAGGCAGGACCATTCCGCGCCTTGCCGAGGCCGTGCACCTCATCGCGGATCGATCCGGCCTGGCGGTCGTTGAAGAGAAGGAAGTCGAGGCGAGTCTCATTAGAACCTTGTTTAAGGGCGCTCCCGGTTGGGATAGTATATAAACCCGCCCGTTCACAAGGTCTCTCCTGATATCCCGCGAACGGATACAAGCAAAGACCGTCAGACCCAAAACCTAATCCGTCCTTAGGAGGCGGAACCCGAGGTAGTTGCTCCCGAAGCCCGGCGTGCTGTAGGAGCGAACGGCGCACCGAACGTGCCTCGGGTCGTCGGACCAGCCGGCCCCTCGGATCACGCGGTCGGAGCCGCCCGTGTCAACTATGGGATTGTCGCGCGTGTACTTGGAATAGGCATCGCTCGAATACCAGTCCTCGCACCATTCCCAGACATTCCCAAGCATATCGTATAGGCCGAAGGGGTTGGACTTATATGTCCCGACCGGGGCGGTTGTGACGTATCGGTCATCGCAATCAAAGTAGTATGAGGAATCCCAGGTCTTCTTGAAAGCCGTGTCCACGGCGTTCACATACCGGCAGGCCCTATCCGGATCATCCCCCCAGAACCAAATCGTGCTCGTTCCCGCCCTCGCCGCGTACTCCCACTCGGCCTCGCCGGGCAGCCGGATGTCCTTGCCCGACTCCCTGCTCAACCATTTGGCGAACGCCTTGGCGTCGTTCCAGGAAACACACACAACGGCATGGTTCGTCTGCTGCTGCACGGTCGGTGGATTCCGCCAACTCGTCCCCTCTTTCTTCTTCCATTCGCCTTCGTACGCATAGCACCCGCCGTCTCGCTCGGCTTCCGTCTTATAACCCGCGGCATCCACGAACTTCCCAAACTGGTCCACCGTCACTTCGTGTTTGGCCATCCAGAACCCGTCCACGCATACCTCGTGTCGCGGCAACTCGTGGCTATACCACTCCTTGTATTTCTCTTCGCCCACTTCTTTGATCAAATACCGTTTTTCAGCGTCCGTCTGCCCCATCCGGTAGCAGTCGCCGGACACCCGGACAAACTCCATGCCCGTAGCGGGTTCCGTCCAGGTCTCACCGGATGCGGCCTCTTTCCGGACGGGAGTCAATTCCGCCGCCACCGTCTCCCGGCCGCCCGCATTCACGGTGACCGTCTTCTCCCAATCCCGGTATCGATCGATTTTGACCGTCACCTTGTGGCTCCCGGCGGCCACGTTGCTCATGTCACCGGGGGTGGCGCCCACGTAGGCCCCGTCCAGGTACCACCGGGCTCCGGAAGGATCGCTGGTCACCTGGAGGCTCCCCGTGGTG
>JACQYL010000014.1 GCA_016208165.1 Deltaproteobacteria bacterium | reverse complement strand
GGTCTCCTGAAGCTGGTCCAGCCGCCCCAATGTTGCAATAACTTTCTGTTTTACCTTGTTGTTCTCTCTATAGTTGGAGACAATCTGCAGGTATTCGTGCGTGGTCTTTGCCGTTTTGACTTTTTTTACACGGGCGAACATGCCCCTAACAATAGGCGAACACTAAGGGCGCTGTCAAGGGAAAAAGTAGCAATATTGGCACTACGTTTTGGGCTTCCGGAAAACCCCACTTTAATGTTTTCAATATGTTACGAGAAGTAAACGACCCTTTTCAGCCTCCAACTGTCAAAGATGAGTTAGAAAGAGCCGGTGAGGAACCAACGTGCGTTTCCCCCGTCGGCTCCGAAGTTGGAGCCATCCGCTACAGGACCACCCGGTCTACCTCCCGGAACAACGTGTAGGATTCCAGGATAGTTCTCATGTCGGGCCAGGACAGCCCTTTGAGGATCTCGTAGGTAATGCTGTGAACCGAGCTTTCTTCCCTTTCGCGTTCGGCTTCCGTGCAATCAAACCTTTTGAAGAACTTGGTGAAGCGCACCACATGAACCAGTTCGTGGGTCAGGATGTAGAGACACAGACAGAGCAGCGTGACCCCGGCTTCGCGCAGCAGTGCTTCCAGTATTTTATGATCCTGCAAACAGATCAGGTAGAAATCCAGCACCCGGTGCGGTCTGGGGGGAACTTGCGGTTCTCTGGAGTACTTGAAAAGCTGGGCGAAGGCCTTGTTGGTGATTTCTCCCTGCGTCAGATTCTGGAGCGTTTTTATGTCGTACCGCATGCGCTTCCACTCACTTGTAGATATTCTGAAATGGTTCGCCGTAACCTCTTCGGCGATCTCTACCGCATGATGCACGATTGCGAGTTGGTCTTCATTGAAGGCGGTCAGTTCCATTCGTCTGCTATCCCGGCGATTCTTCTGGTATTGAACCTTGCATCATGTCGACCGACGAACGGGCTTTTCATATCCTTCTGTCAGGGTGCTCCGGGAATCCTTCGCAAGTCACACCCGAGCGGACGCCTCTCGTCGGCCGAAGGCGGCGCAAAGCGTCTTGAAGAAGGGTCCCTATTTCGAACGGTTCCTCGCCTGAAGGTTTCGGTTTACCGGATCGGCATGATGCCCTCACCTAATGGGATCGGCTGCAATTGAATCGTCGGCTCCGGCTGTTTAGTCTCTTCCTTTCTTCATTCCCCTGGCCTGCCGTTGGGCCCGCTTGTCTCGCCCCTTGGCGCGCCGATCTTTCTTCTCGGGACCTATGTCCTGCTTCCATTCGTGCTTTGGACGACCGGTTTTTGGGGAGTATACTCTCTCGAGGTCAAGGGCGAACGATCCGGGCAGGGGAAGATCCGGCGTTTTGTCCGGAGGTTTCGTTCTTAGGACCTCTTCGGCTTTCTTGATGGGAGGGCCCATGATGTAATCGGGCGGGACGGAATGGGTGAGGACCAATCGTGTCCCTGAAGAGAAGAAGACGATGCCGTGCGATTGAGCAAGTTCGGCGCGTATTTCCAGCAAAGTGGGGTGCGGATCTTTGCGCCTCCCGAGTCGCATCGCCAGGTCTTTTTCACGGGCCAGAACGATCCACGAGCCCGCGTAAGGTCTAAGGCCTTTTTCCGCTATGTGGGGCCAGGCCCGCGAACGTACGGCAATATACAGCATTTTTGGAGAGGCGATGGGCTCGATGGCGCCCACGCGGTCGGACCGATCGATGGATCGAATCCGGTCGCTGCTCACTTGGAAGTGTTCTTCACGATCGTGGAGAAGCACTTCGTGGATATGGGAAACGCGGATAAATCCCCAGCCTTCTTCTTCGGAGGCGGCTTGTCGCAGCTCTTTGATCGGAACGTATCCGTCCGGTTCGGGCACGAGCCCGAATTCATCCGGAGCAATTGCCAGCATATACTGGATGCGTTTTTGAAGACTGACGATCCTTTGCCGTGTCTTCTTTTCCAAGGAGTACCGCCTCTGTGAGAGAGGTTCACTATTCGTTCCGGAGCCTGTGCACCCGAAACAGACTTGAACATTTGGAGGGGATTCTGAACGGGCCCCTTTTCATGGATGCTCTTCCGGCGTTCAGTTCATCACCCGTTTCGAACAGAAGGCAAGCTTTTCAGCGGCCCACTTTCGTTTATCAATATATCATGAGCCTGTGCAAGAACCAATCATGGTGTGCGAAAAGCGGACCGGACAATTACACCCATGCTCCAATCATAGGTATTGGGATTTGGCGCCTTTGACTTTTTGGACGGAATTCCTCGAAAACATAGGCTGTATCCGAGCAGGCGCAGGAACGTATAGAAGAAATCGCCCCAACCGGCTGTCTCCGACCAATCCATTGTCTGTTTTGGTCTAGTGCAAGCGGATGTCAGGAACAGGGAAACAGGACATCCTACGTGAAATGCATGCCCAATTCGCCGATTTTTCGCGAATTTAACCTCCAGACGCAATATGTCAAAAGTACGAATCGAAAAATTAGAGAAATTACTATCTATTCTCGGTTAACGGACACGGCCCGATCGTGAGATTTTAAAGCTGAAGCCGCCTATCGTGATAGATCTTCCATTGACGTGAATTTATTCCTTGAGTTCTTAAAGAAACACTGTTAATAGGGGATTCAGTGGAGAGACATGCAGCAGAGGCGTTGCGCGAATGTCATACAAGATCGAATAGGGTTGCAAGGAGACATGGAGCTTTTATCGACACATATTGATATTTTTCAGAAATAGAAAGAAAGGCCAAAAACGTCGGGGATAGTTGTTCTTGATTGCTCTTGGGCGCAGGTAGGTTCGGTTTTCATCTAGTGCCGTATTCCAGTTCTTTACACTTCTGTATCTGAGATTGCACCGAATTCGGTGCATCACGAGGCGACAAAGGGGGGCCATGGGCGGATCGAGCGCAGATTTCCAATTGGGTAGAGGTGCCAAACTCCTCATAGGTTTCATCGTCTACATAAGTCTAAACCTGCTCATTTGTTACGACTCCTGGGTGTTGGGCACATCCCGTATCAAACCGATTCCGGAAATAATCCAAGACGAAACCGATCAAGCCTTGGCAATGAATGCAAGGCTCCAACGCCCTTTCAAATGGACATCTACCTCTCCGTCAACCACAACGGAGTTTTCCGCTTCTTTGAGCCGTACCGGCGACGACATTTCCCTTTTTTTTGAAAACCGATCCACATTTCCCGGACCGGATGCGCCCCGCTTCCGGAAAGCGACAGTGAGAAGAACGTCGGAACCGATGGGGTTCCTGTACTGGGAAGAATTGCGGGACGGGAAGAGCACGAACGGATCCGGCGGCCTGACCTCTGCCGACGCCGTCTCTCCGGACGCCCCCCGAATCATCGAGAAAGCCCTCAAGTTTAAAAAGGGCGATACTTTTTTCCGAAAAACCACGATGCTTGGCCTACCGAGGGACGCGGTCATCGGGATCATCGCATCGGTTCGCAAGGCCATGGACCTTAAAAGTATCGCCGTGGGGGATAGCCTGACCCTGAGGAGAAGGGAAGGGGCATCGGACTGGTTCGATCTGGTATTCGAAAAGGAAGACGAGTACAGGTTGGTCATTACATCCGGGTCCGACGGGTACCTCGTGGTAAAGCAGCCCGTGATTTTAATGCCGAAGCTCCGTGTGGTCGAAGGCACTATCGAGAATTCCCTCTACACGGGCGCCCGGAAGGCAGGCCTGAGCTATGGGCTGTTTCATCAGTTGGTGGATATTTTTGGTTGGGATGTAGATTTTCTGACGGATTTGCGGCGGGGGGATTCATTCAAAGTCGTTTATGAGTCGTGGTATCGCGACGGCA
Organism: Deltaproteobacteria bacterium; assembly: GCA_016208165.1. NCBI lineage: Bacteria > Pseudomonadati > Myxococcota > Myxococcia > Deltaproteobacteria bacterium. The sequence goes on along the minus strand of JACQYL010000014.1, from coordinate 87,551 downwards.
AGCTCGTGAAGGACGGTGTTATCCTCGCGGCGCGTTTTACCAATAACGGCCGGGTGCTGGATGCCTTCTGGTTTCAGGAGGAAGGTGACCGGGATGATTATTTCGATTCGGAAGGCCGAAATCTCAGAAGAGCTTTTCTGAAATCTCCGTTGCAGTACAGAAGAATCAGCTCGACCTTTTCTTACAAGCGATTTCACCCCATTCTAAAAATATATCGGCCCCATCTGGGAGTCGATTACGCAGCCCCTTCGGGGACTCCGGTTCAGACGATCGGTGACGGAAAAGTTGTTTTTTGCGGCTGGAAGAACGGTTTTGGCCGGCTCGTCGAAATTCGGCACAATCACGGAATCACATCGTCCTATGGTCACCTGCGTGGCTTCGAAAAAAGTGTCAAAACGGGGAGAAGGGTCACGCAGGGTCAGTTGATCGGATGGGTCGGGCAATCGGGCCTGGCCACCGGCCCTCACCTCCATTTTGCAATGGTAGACGGAGGTAAGCACTTGAATCCATTGCAAGCGCTCAGACAGTCGCCTCCCCTGAAGTCGCTGTCGTCCTATCATCGGAAGGCGTTCGAAGAGCGGGTGGCCAAATACGGACCCATGCTCGAGGGCGGGAATCAGTTGGCGGCCGCCGAATAGTCAGGAACAAGAGACTCAAACATAGCTCCAACCCTGACGCCTCGTCGGGGCACAGGCCCTGTTTTCATGGACGATGAATGGGGGATGATTTCCTGAACCGTTCGGGCTAGTAGATGTCCTTTTCGGCAAGCGCATTTGAAAAAGTATCAAACCACTTGGGCCCCAATAGGTGACGCCAGTTTTCGTACAGAGGAGTCATCTTCTGCCGAAAAAGCGCCCTTTGGTTTTCGTCCATCACTTCCACGGAAAGTCCTCGAGCGGCGGCCTTGCGGAGCAGATCCACTTCCTGCTGGACTTGATAACCTCGATTGACCGCTTCGAAGTCATCTGAAGCCTCCCTTAATATGGCGCGAAATTTGGGAACAAGGCTCTGCCAGAAGGCCGCGTTGGCCACCAGGAGACCCATGTCCATCGATTGGAAGGATGCGGTCACAAACCGGTTTATCTTTTCCTGGTTCGCTTCCAAGACCAGAGCAAGCGGTATTTGAAGCGCCTGGACGTCTCCGTTTTCAACGGCGCCGGTCAGGGGTTCACCGCTCAAACTGCTGGGCACGGCTCCCAGTGCCCGCATGGAATCATAAAACAGAGGGTCTTCCGGACCATTGATCCGCAATCCGTTGAAATCCTCGGGATCGTGCAGCGGCTTGTCGGCGTCTATGACGGCCAGGCTGCCGTAATGGACCCAGGCCAGAGGAACCAGTCCTTTTTCCTCGAACAGAGGAAACAACGCATCCGAATAGTCGCCGTTCAAAGCGCCGAGTCCGGACTTCGGGTTGTCGAAAAAGAAAGGCATTTCGGCCAAAGCTGCTTGAGGAACCATGCTCAGAGTCAATCTAATCGGAATAACCGATAATTGTATTTCTCCCAGCAAGACCTGTTCAAGGAGGGAGGCGTCATCGCCCATGCGGCCCTCCGGTAAGACTTCCACCTCGATGATTTGATTGGTCAGGGTTTCAACCTTATACTTAAACACGAGAAGCGCTACGTTGACCGCATGTGTCAAACTTTCCGTGTGGGCCACTCGAACTCGAAGCGTTGCTGCGTCGACATTTCCGCAGAACAGAACGAAGAGCGTAACGCCGGCGGCGAGACCTTGTAGTTGTAACTTGTTGATGATCATACATCTCCTCGCAGGGACCGTGTCGTGGACTTTAAAGAATTCCGTGCCCAAGCATCGAAAATACAGATCATTTTGTCAAGGAGGTATGAACCTTCAATGCTTCTTCCTGCTTGTCTCCGGAACCGATTTCCCTGAACCGAACGGCAATTAAGCTCGGCATGCGTCGAAACGGGTGTTTCTCATTCGTCTACACGGTTGGAATCCGGCGCCGGTGGAGGGGATGTTGTTTCAAAAGAACTCCTCAGGGCATCCTGCCGGCAAATAACATCTTTATCCATTCCTTGCGGATCGGAGTGGTGAAATCGGGATGAAAATATGAGATGAGACAAGCTATGGGGTCATCGAGGCGGCCTCGGTCAGACCGGGCGCCTGCCGGCTCGATGCAGGGATCGTTTATTGGAAGGTGCGCTCTTGAAGGGGGAAAGCACATTGTTGGATCGGGGGACGGAGTAGGATGCCGTGACGGTTAAGCGTTCTGAAACTCCCATGTTGGCCGAGATCGCGGTACCGGTCTCGGTGCGTATCCCGTATACGTATTTGGTTCCGAAGCCGATGGAGATCGATCTCCAGGTGGGGCATCGTGTACTCGTGACTTTTGGGTCGCGTTTCTTGGGAGGGTATGTTCTCGAACTTCGCCGCGTCCCACCCGAAAAGGAACTCAAAACAATCGCCGAGATTCTGGATCCGCTGCCGCTTTTTCCGCCGGAAATGATTCCTTTCTACAAATGGATTTCGGAGTACTATCTCTACCCCGTCGGCCTGGTCATCCAAACGGGATTGCCCGGCGGGCTTTCCGTGCGAACCCTCAAGGAGATCCGGCTTATGGAGACTGGAAGTCGGGAAGTCCCCCCGGCGGATTCCAGCGAAATCGAGCGGCAAATTCTGTCTTCGTTGGCGCAGAAGGGAACCATTCGACTGGCCGCCCTGGCTTCGCAAATAGAAGCCAAGGACCTCGGCCGCGCCGTTCGTTCGCTGGAACGAAAGGGATGGGTAGAAACGGGCATGCGGCTTAGGGGCGACACGGTTCGACCGCTGGAGGTAAAGGTAATCCAAAAAGGCGACGTTCCGCGGAAACCCACCCCGAAACAGGGTGCGATCTGGGAATTGGTGGCAGGCATGGGTGAGGTGCTTCAGAGCGAGGTAACGGCGCGGTTTCCGGGTTGCACGCCCACGCTGAGAAGCATGGAGAAAAAGGGCTGGATCCGGGTGCGTTCGGAGCAGGGGTACCGGGATCCTTTTGACCATGAGCTTTACCTTACCGGAAAGGAACCCGAGCCGTCCGAAGATCAGAAGCTGGTGCTGGATGCCCTTTACGAAAGCTTAAACAGGGACTCGTTCCAGCCTTACATGCTGCACGGTGTTACCGGCAGTGGGAAGACAGAGGTATATTTGCGGGCCGTTCATCGGGCCATGGCGCTCGGCAAGACGGCCCTGGTCCTGACGCCGGAAATCACGCTGGCGTCCCAGATGGAGGGACACTTCCGGTCCAGATTCGGGCATCGCCTGGCCCTCCTTCACAGCGGACTTACGCAGGGTGAACGGTATGATCAGTGGATGCGCGTTGTCCGTGGGGAAGCGACCGTAGTTCTGGGAGTTCGCTCCGCTGTTTTTGCACCGCTTCGGAATCTGGGGCTCATTGTTGTGGATGAGGAACACGAGCAGGCCTACAAGCAGGAAGATCGACTGAGATATCATGCTCGTGATCTGGCGCTGGTACGAGCGAAAATGGCGAAAGCCGTCGTCCTGTTGGGCAGTGCTACGCCTTCTTTTCAAAGCTACCGCAATGCGGTTCGAAACAAGTATCGGACGATCACGCTTCCGAAACGAATCGGAAAAAGCGTTTTGCCCAGGGTCCATGTGGTGGACATGAGTCAAGAAAAGATCGGAACCCGATTTTCCCGGCAACTCCTCGAGCGAATCGAGCAGAACCTTTCGAAAGGGGATCAGACGCTTCTATTTCTGAACCGGCGGGGCTACTCTCCGCTCCTGTTTTGTCCCCGATGCCGGAACACGGTTCAATGCCCCCACTGTCATGTTTCCTTGACCCTCCATGGGCATGAGAATGAAACGTCGGGAACATTGCTATGTCACTACTGCGGATTCACTAGCACGGACATGGATGCATGCCCCGTGTGCCAATTTCCCCGCCTGATTCCGCTGGGGGCGGGTACGGAAAAGATCGAAAAAACGCTGGCCGATCAGTTTCCTTCGGCCAGAATCGCCCGTATGGACAAGGACGCCGTTTCGTCCCGAACGGACCTTTTCCGGCTTATGAAGTCCTTTCACAGTCGTGAAATCGATATCCTTGTAGGAACCCAAATGATCGCGAAGGGCCTGGATTTTCCAGGTGTGACATTGGTAGGGGTGCTGGCTGCCGACCATTCGCTCCATTTTCCGGACTACGCTGCAACGGAGCGAACGTTCCAGTTGCTGAGCCAGGTGTCGGGCCGCTCCGGCAGGCGTGAAGAGCAGGGAGACGTGGTTATCCAGACCTTCCATCCGGAACACTACTGCATCGAGAATGCGCGCACACACCGGTTCCACGCCTTTTACCTGGACGAAATTGTGCATCGTCATGAACTGACGTATCCTCCCTTTTGCCGGCTGGCCGTCATTCGGATCTCCAGTCCGGATGCGCTTAAGAGTCGTGACGCTGCTTGGGCGCTTGGCCGCCTTGCAAGGGAACGAGCCGACCAAGTCCAAGGCATTCGCGTGCTGGGGCCGGCCCCGGCGCCTCTTGGCAAGCTCAAAGGGCGCTATCGCTGGCATATTCTGGTGAAGGCCGCCGAGTCCGTCGCGATGCACCGCTTTCTCAACCAGGTTTGGCCCCAATGCGAAACGGCGTTAAAGCCGTATAAAGCAACAGCCATCCTGGATGTGGATCCGGTGAGTATGCTCTGATCGGCGCCGACGCGAAGTGTCTGCCGTACACGATCGTAGTCGCACCCCGTGCATCGAGGTCGTGCGATGGGCCACGCGGGCCGGTCCGAAGGCGGAGACTGAAAAATAAGGGAATCATGCGAGAGCGGGAAATTTCAAAACGTGTTCCTTAATCATCCCCTACGTACATACCTTTTCATCGGGAAGGAGAAACTCGACCATGATCAAGATCTTAGGAATCTGCGGCAGTCCGGTTAAAGACTCGAACACGGAGCGTATTCTTGAGGAAGCGCTGAAATCGATTCAGCGCGAGGGCGTTGAAACCGAAATCGTGACCTTGCACGGGAAAACCGTCCAGGATTGTATTCACTGCAACTGGTGCCTTTTAAAGCAGGAGGAAGAGAAATTCTGTTCCATCGAAGACGACATGGCGGAAATTTACCGGGCCATTATGGACGCTGACGGACTTCTGCTGGCCACTCCGGTTTACATCGGCCGACTTTCGGGACACATGGCGGCTGTTCTGGATAGAATGCGCGCGCTCGATTACGGCAAACGAGTGACCAAGTGCCTCAAACACAAGACGGGGGCCGGGATTGCGGTGAGCTGGTACAGAAACTCGGGTATCGAAACCACCCTTATGACGCTGCACTGGGCATTTATGACCTGGCAAATGGTGATAGCCACGCCGGGCTCGCTTGCCACGTTCGGCGGTGCGGGAGTCAGCAGCTTGGGCGGTACGGGCGAATTCGATCCCAAAGACAAACATCAGGTGCTGAAGGATTCCTTTGGACTGGAAACGGCCAAGTTAACCGCTGCGAGCCTCCTCGAACTCACGGAGATCGTGAAAAAAGGGAAAGAGCGAGTACCGTGACGGGTGTTTCCGTAGAACGTCGAACGGAAACCGCCGCCGGATGTTCATGCGGAGACCCCTCATGGAAGTTGTTTTCTATTCCAGGTTATTTCCGGCATACCTAACCTATTGATTCTATGGGATTCAGGATGGGTCAAAACGGGTCTTTACGAACGTATCATGCGTGCTTACTTTTTTCTTTAGCTGCGGACCGTTATTGCCGATCCCAATTGCAGTAGTTCAGGCTTCTTTCTGAACGGATCCCGTTTGAGAGGTTCTGAGGAATTCACAGGAGGCGGACCGGAACGGGGGTGTCATTGCCCGGATCGTTCGAACGCGAACGATTTTTCCGGAGATGAGGAAACATTGTCGGTCGTTGCCGAACGCTTATTCGTGATCGGCTTCGGAACCCACATCGAGCGGTATTTAGTGCTCATTCGAAGCCGGCCCATCGATATTTGATTTATGATTTCGCCCGCGTTGATAAACATCGTCTCTTATCAGCGGAGCGCGTTAACACGCGACGGCCATCATACTCCTATCTATTGGCTATCCCAAAAGGGCTTCGAATCATGAATCTGGAAATGTATGTAAAGATACAACCCCAGTTAATTGATTTGTATGTTGAGTATCCAATATTTCTATTTCAACCTGCCTCTGGCCAATATTTAAGGTTCAAGCCAAGAGACGATCAATATAGGAAATCTACTATAGGCGAGATCATTTCACGCAACATTAATATTTATGTAAGACTAGATGACCAAAAAAAATGTAGTAAGCTTATTGAGGCTAAACTTAAACAATTATTAGAAGGTAAGCTTAATACTGAAAAAGCAGGACTGGTAAAAGGATATACAATACAATTACTTGATGAGTTTTTTGCCGAAATGGCTTATAAAAACAGAGCTAAAGAAGATACTAAGAACGGTTTGATGCAAATGCAGCGCATTGCCGAGCAATATGCAGATTTATGTTTTAGGGATAAGAATATTCTAACAATGTTACATAAATATACGATGAAGGATACTACTACGACTAGCCATAGCGTAAATACGATGGTGTTGACATTAATGTTTCTTATGAAAAATGAAAAATATATTCGAGTTACGGATTATCCAAGCCCTGTGAGAGAGAAAAAAGAAATACTAAAAAGTTGGGCATTGGGAGCGCTACTTCATGATCTCGGAAAGATCCACATACCGGACGATATTTTGAAAGCGAACAGGCGACTGACTCCGGACGAGTTTGAGATAATGAAGATGCATGTCGATTTCGGAATGAATATCTTGAGAACGATGTACGCGAATCTCAAAGACAACATAATCGTTAGAAAATGTATACAAGATCATCACGAAAGACTAGACGGATGCGGGTATCCCCAAAAGATAAAGGGGGTTAGTGTCCCAGGACGAATCTTAGGTATGATTGACTGCTTTGAAGCGCTGACCACTTCCAAAAGACCGTACCGAGAGGCTACAAGCGCCTTCGGAGCACTTCAGATCATAAAAAAGGAGACAGACTCAGGTAAGTTCGATAAGGATGTATTCATCTGCCTCGTTAACATCGTTGCGGAAGCGGACAGTGAAGTTGTTCAACAATAGGCAGAGAGCAAGCCGTCGCTTGCAAATCGGCGCCGTTTTCATGACCGGGGACAATCCTGACGGATCTTTTTTTGACCGGGATCTTGTTGGCGGATTAGCTTGATTCCGGGCAATGGGCGCTCCCCTCTTGAACAAGAAGCGCAAGATCGGAAGCGGACGCATCTCGCCTCCCGTGAGTCCGGAAGAGCATGGAGGAGCGGTTGAGGATGTGTCACGGTTTGCGTATGAATAATCCGATCTCGGTCTTTGCCGGGGTTTAATGGTGAGAAGGTTGTTATTAAAAAGATTTTTTAGGTATAATATCAATTTTATGATCCGCGCGACCGCTTTTCCCCATTCAGGGGGGCAGTCCGGCGTGTAATTCGATCGAGGCGGATCGGAAACGGTCTGGTGAAGATCTTTTTCGCAGGATGTTCGCCGGGCTTGATTGAATGAATTCGCGGGAGTCGCACGTACCGGCAACGGCGTCAGGCTCCTAGCAGGGGAGATGTTTGTTACCGATGACTTATTTTCTTTTGGTGGCGATGGGTATTTTAATATTGATAATGATTCTCCAGGTATGTGTGCTGGAAATCCTGTTCAGAAATTGGGCATGGTTCAGAGAGAAGTCGCGATTCGTTCAAATGAGCTTCTACCTGGCATCATCAACGGCGTTTATCGGCGTTCCCATGGCTTACTTCAGATATCGTGACGCCATCGACCAATCTTCATGGCTGCGCCACCTGATTCTGTATCCCTATGTCATTTATGTCATGACCGTCTTCTTCGTTGGATGCGTTCTCGTTATTCCCATTGTCTATCGGGCATTCGCCGCCCGCCGTCTTGTTTCTACAGGATTTGAAGCGCAACGCAGGGACTTCTTGAGTACTTCCGGTAAATGGGCCTTTGCCGTCGGAGCCGCCTCGTTTTCGTATGCCGCCTATGCTGAAAGCAATCAAGTGAGTATAAACAGGTATCGGGCGCGATACGACGATCTTCCCGAAGATCTCGACGGACTGACCGTGGCCCAAATCAGTGATATTCACCTCGGTCCGTATTTCTCACCGGACCAGCTTCGAGAAACCGTGGCTACGATCAACGGTTTAAATGCCGGCCTGGTGGTAGTGACCGGGGATATCATCAACCACGACGCCAAATACATACCTGAAGGCGTCGAAATTTTGGATGGGCTGCGATCGGACCTGGGCGTGTTTGTGGTGCCGGGAAACCACGACTATTACACGGGCATGGCGGCCATGGAACGTGAGCTCAGGCGCAGCCGTCTGTTTTTCCTGAAAGACGAAGTGGCCGATCGAAAAAAGCTCCCGGATTCACTACAAATCATCGGGCTCGATGACCCGGTTTCACGCTGGACCCGAGATGCCTATTTCCCCCAGCTAAAGGATTTGCTCCTGCACTGTGAACCGGGAAGCTTCCGTCTTCTTCTGGCACACCGGCCCGGAGTGTTTCGGCAGGCACGGAGTCTCGATGTTCATTTGACTTTGGCAGGGCACACCCACGGCGGGCAGTGCATCTTTCCGATTCCGGGAACTCGAGGCATCTCCCTGGCCAGGATGGGCCTCACGTATTCTCACGGATGGTATGCCTCCGCCGACCATCAGGACAACCGAATGTACGTGAACCGTGGACTGGGAACGATCTTGGCGCCGGTTCGCATCAACTGTCGTCCGGAAATCACTCTGATCCAACTGCAGAAAGGTTCGACGACGGCCCGACCCGGAATCGAAGCCTAGGACTGGAAAGGTTGGCGACGGGGCGCAGGCAAAGCGCGGGAGAGGACTTGATGTCATTTATCCTCGATATGCGCGAGCACATCGAAATGGTTGTGGTCGGCGTTCGCAAGACCAGTGCCGTCGGGAAAGCGGTTTTCGGCAGCACGGTACAACATCTGATCCTGCACTCCCCCTGTCCGGTTGCCACGGTAAACCCGGGAACGGAAAGAGATTAGAAAGGTCCTGGACAAGCACGAAACAATAACTATTATTAAAACCTACGTGATGCGCAGGCGCCTAAAGCGCTTGAAGTATTCTTCCGATACTTGCGAGGGAGGTAAGGCATGAGAAAGGAATCAATTCGAAAAAAAGAAAAAGGCGAGTATTTCGGATGGGCCAAAAACTGTGCGGTCCTTTTTCTGATTGTGGCGGCGGTTATGTCGGGTTCCCTCGCCAACGCCGCAGACATCACGGGAACACTGAATTTTACTCTTTCCGATGTGAATGGGAAAGAAGTCACACTTTCGGACTATCTGGGAAAACCGATCATCATCGTTTTTTGGGCCACCTACTGCCCCACGTGCAAAGAGGAGATCCCGGATCTGGTCAGTTTCTACAACAAGCACAAAAGCGACGTCGTCTTCCTGAGTCTGGCCCTGGACAAGAAACCGTCCGAGAAAATCATCGAATTCGCCGAACGATAGTTACCCGATCTTGAGAGCCGATTCCAAACTGGCCAGAGCTTGGGGCGTAAAGGCGATTCCCGCGGCTTTTATGATCAACAGGAAAGGGAGTGTCGATCATCGGCTTTCCGGTCTCCACGTCTCCGTGGACATGGAGAGAAAGCTCGGAGATATCACAGGTCCCTAAACGGCCGCCGAGAGCTGCACCGGACCGGTCTCGGAAGCGAGCCCCGTTCTATATGTTCTTTCTCCAGCGTGGATGAGTGATGCCGAGCTTCCTTATTTTATAGTTAAGAACACGCCGGCTGATCCCCAAATCCTCTGCCGCGTCCTTTTGGATCCAGAGATTTTTCTCCAAGGCGTCCAATATAAGCTGACGCTCATTATCGACCAAGGATCGCACCTTTTCGGAGGGTATTATTTCGGGTTGAGGGGAACGGACTTCGGGCGCGGACTTGATCGGCCTGGGAAACGTGCCCAAAGCCACGTTTTGTACTCCTACCGCTGAGTCGTCGGCTAAAAGCACGGCCCGTTCCACCGTATTGGAAAGCTGACGGATGTTCCCGGGCCAATCGTAATTTCGAAATATGTCCAGAACATCCTTCGTGAATCCGCTCAACTTCTTTCGCAGATTACGGCAATGCTTATCCAGAAAGTATTCCGCAAGCAGGTGGATGTCTTCCCGCCGCTCCCTCAGCGGCGGCAAATGGATGTTAAGCACGTTGATGCGGTAGTACAAATCCTCGCGAAACAGCCCTTTTTGAATCTCTTCGGATAATGCCTTGTTCGTTGCGGCAATAATGCGAACGTCCACCTTGATGGTCTTGTTTCCGCCCACCCGCTCGAACTCACGTTCTTCCAGAACTCTCAGGAGCTTTGCCTGAAGCATAGTGCTTATTTCGCCGATCTCGTCCAGAAAAACGGTGCCTCCGTTGCCTTGCTCGAAACGTCCGATTCGTCTCTTGGTGGCCCCGGTAAAGGCTCCCTTTTCGTGCCCTAAGAATTCGCTATCGAGAAGGGTGTCCGGCATGTTGGCGCAGTTGATCTTGATGAAGGGTGATTTAGCGCGTTTGCTGTTGAAGTGTACGGAGCCTCCCAAAAAGCTTTTTCCAGTGCCGGTCTCCCCGGTCATCAGAACCGTCGAATCGGTTTCGGCCACTCGTTCGATCATATGAATGACCTGTTTCATCGCGGAACTTTCCGCGATGATGTTGTTCAAATCGTAGACCACGTCCTGGTTGCGACGCAGGTAATCGATCTCGAACCTGAATGCCCGGTTTTCCAGGGCCTGCTCGATCGACTTGCGAATCTTTTCAGGGGAAAAGGGCTTTATGACGTAGTCGAAGGCCCCTTTTCGCATGGCCTCCACCACCTCTTTGGCGTCTTCTCCCTCGCTGGTCATGATCACGACCGTTTCCGGAGACGCCCTTTTTATGGATTCAAGCAACTTGCTGCCATTGGACCCGTTAAGCCTTTTGTCGATAATAGCTACGTCGAACAGCTTTTCTTCCAGAATTCCCGGTTCGTTCCCGCCTTGCTGCCAGAATACGAGTTCGTGTTCTTCAGACAGTATGTCCGACAACAAGTCTTTCCAAACACGATCGTTTTCGGCGATCAGAACTTGCGCCATGGCCGTGCTCCTTTGAACTTGAAAGTACAGTATTGTTACTATTATTACAAAAAAAGCAACGAGGCGCAACTCTTTTTCTCACTCTTTTTCTCGAGATTCGTTGATTTGTCTTCAGAATGCCGTTAAATGCCCGCCATGTCCGTCGTCTCTCAGGGATGCAGGGGGGATGCGCTCTTCAGGCCTTACCCGCCTGCGGCTTTACATATCCGGACGAATCTGGTAATCCGTGTCCTCATTCAATACCATGTGTCGTAAGACATATGTGCCGACATGAACGGACGCCTTCAAGGAGAATGCCGTGATTATCAAAGGTATGCCCGTGGGGCCTATACAGGCCAATTGCTACGTGCTGGGTTGCGAAGTTACTCGAAAGTCCGCTGTAATCGATCCGGGGGATGAGGCGGGGCGCATCCTTGGCATTTTAGATCAGGAAGATCTCCAGCTCGAGTACATCATCAACACACACGGTCACTTTGATCATGTGGGGGCAAATCGCGCCGTCAAGGATGCTACAGGGGCCAAACTGGTGGCTCATCAACTGGATACGCCCATGCTGGAGCATCTTTCTCAAGCAGCGGCAGCGTGGGGGATGCATGCTGAAAATTCACCCAAGCCGGACATCTACGTTGAGGATGGGGATACGATCATGTTGGGACGGATCGAACTGAAGTTTCTGCACACGCCGGGGCATTCGCCGGGGGGGATCTCAATTCTATCCGACGGGGTCGTATTCGTGGGGGACCTGTTGTTTGCGGGTTCCATCGGGCGCACGGATTTTCCCGGAGGCGACTACGACACGTTGATACGGTCGGTGGAAACCAAAATCTTCTCGCTGGCGGACAACGTCCAAGTCCTCAGCGGGCACGGTCCCGCCACAACGGTGGGTCGCGAGAAACGTACGAATCCGTTTTTCCGATAGGAGAAGAGGAAGAAAATCTTGGCCGTGCACCTTCCTTCGAATGTTACCGCTGAAGAAACTTTCACCCGGGATTTAAAGACTAGACAAATCCGCGACACGGACTGCATTGTTTACCGCTGCTTCCTTCCGGACCTGACGGGGTTCACAACCCGCTAAAGCGTATTTCGGGTTCAGGGCACCGCTAGCTCCCCATCTAGCACGGCCAAGATAATGGATGGAATTGCGATTATGCTCCGGTGTCTCTTCGCTCGCCCAAAGAGCCGGTTCTTCTGAAACCCGGTTTTATCGCCGAACGAAACACCGTTCATATTAAGTCTATAACACCTTGAGCGTTTATTTCAACCTGTTCAGTGATCACGTGGTATTTCTGTCGGTCAAGAGCCATGCCGGGGTGGTGAGACCCTCGATGGGCTTTCCGCCTCGTGTGTTTCCTTGGACGACTGAGTCGGAGTATCTCGAACGGTAGCAGCCGTTTCTAATGGTCGGACCTCGCTCTGTCAAGCGGTTTTTGCCTTATCCGCCAACAAAAAACGTTGATTAATGGTTCATGCTGATGTAAGAATCCGTTCTCATCAACCAGAAAGCTAGGTAAGCAGATATACTACCGAGATTCCTCACATGTGAACCTTTTCGTGTCCTTTCTTCCACGTTATCGTTCCAATTATCTGAGTTGACGGCACTGGCGCGCTGGAAATCCGGCTGCGATCCGGTCCCTGTTACCGTAGGTATTTAGTATGTCGAGTGAGCGAATTCCATGCATGACAAAGGTCCTGGAGCACATCCAGTCCGTACCGCCTTATATTCCCGGGAAACCCATTGAAGATCTGGAACGTGAGCTGGGAATTACAAATGTCATCAAACTGGCGTCGAACGAGAACCCGCTGGGGCCTTCGCCTTTGGCCCTGGAAGCCATCGAAGGAGCTTTAAAGCGCCTCCACAGATATCCGGACGGCAACGGGACGGCTCTGCGCGGCAAGTTGGCGGAACGGTGGAATCTCGATCCCGCATGCCTGGTCCTGGGTAACGGATCGGATGAAATCATAGACCTCTGCATGCGTGTTTTCGTGGGCCTTGGCGAGGAAGTCTTGGTGCCTTACCCTTCTTTTCTCATGTACGAGAAAAGCGCTCAAGCCGTCGGAGGCAGAATAACACGAGCATCATTGAAAACCTTCGGTTTGGATCTGCCTTCCATGCTGGCCTCGGTGCGTCCCGAAACCAAGTTGATCGTAGTATGCCAGCCGAACAATCCGACGGGTGTTGCGATTTCGAGAGCGGATTTCGAGTGGTTTATAGGTGAACTACCGGACGATGTTCCCGTTCTGTTGGACGAAGCTTACGCGGATTTCATACGAGGTCCCGGGACATTTTCCGGTCGTGAGTATCTAGATGATGCTCCCCAACTGCTGACGATTCGAACCTTTTCGAAAGCCTACGGACTTGCGGGCATAAGGATCGGGTATGGGATAGGCAACCCGGAGCTGATAACGCGACTGAATCAGATCCGTTCGCCGTTCAGTGTCAACAGCCTCGCGCAGACGGCCGCGGAGGCGGCCCTGGACGACGATCGGCACCTGAAGCGGACCCTGGAGCTCACATGGGAAGGACTCGACTATTTCTATGGCCAAATGAAGCGACTGGGACGGCCTTTCGTGCCCTCGCAAACCAACTTCCTGCTCATTGATGTCGGTGACGGGAAGGCCGTGTATGAAGACCTGTTGAGGGAGGGAGTGATCGTCCGACCCATGGGCGGATACGGACTTCCCGAGTATATTCGTGTCAATGTCGGTGTCCCTCTAGAAAACAGTCGATTTGTGGAATCGCTGGAACGGGTGCTCCGGACCCGCACGGAAAGCGGCGCCTCAACATAATCGAAGCCGGCGGTCGGGATATGGGATACGAAATCAAATGTCGGACCGTTTGACCTCGTGGGTGATCACCGTTGACGGTCCCTCGGGTTCAGGAAAGAGTTCCGTCAGCAAGCTCCTGGCCCGAACGTTGGATTTCATGTATCTGGACACGGGAGCCATGTACCGGGCGTTTGCCCTGATGGTGTATGAAGATCGCAAGCAGGGTGGAAACCGGGATCTGGAAGCGATGCTGGCCGCTTTTTGTATCCGTTTTGTTTCGGAGGAAGACGGGCATGTTTTTGCCTTCCTCGGGGACAGGGACGTGTCAAACGAGATACGTTTGCCCGAGGTTACCATGCTGGCCTCCGAGCTGAGCAAGCGAAGAGAAGTGCGGCATAGCATGTCGCAGCGACAGCGGGAATTTGCCCGGGATGCAAACCTGGTGGCTGAAGGTCGCGATATGGGCACCGTGGTTTTTCCCGATGCACAAGTCAAGTTTTATCTGACGGCGGACCCCGTTGTGAGGGCTCGCAGGAGATATCTCGAGCTGAAGGCTTCATGTCGGGAAATCCTTGAAGAAGAGGTCCTCCGGGACATTGAGAGGCGAGACAAGCAGGATAGCGAACGAAAAGAAGCGCCGCTCCGGCCCGCGCCGGGAGCCGAGATCATAGATTCTTCCAGGCGATCGTTGGAGGAAGTACTGGCTATGATGTTAGGAGTCGTGAGAGTCAAAATGAGCGGAGTGGAAATTTGACATTTACATAGACATTTTGGTAAGGTATATCTTTCACCGGTCGTGTGGGCCAATTGTGGTGAATACACTATAGGGGGTTACTGTGCATGGAGGAGCCAATCGTTAACACCAACAACCAAACCGACAATCAAAGGGACCCGGAAGAGCAAGGTCGCGCGGGAACGCCGAAAGCAACCGGTGACGCGAACTCTTCCGCTGCTGCGCAACAAGCGTTATCAGGGAAGGACGATTCCGTGTCAGGCGCCGATGGCAATGCAAGTCGGGATTCCGAAACTCGGGAAGACGACGTGTCAATGGAATCCATGGACATGAAAGAGCTGTACGAGGAGAGCCTGCGGTCTCTCCAAGAGGGTGAAGTCATCGCAGGGACTGTGATTCAGGTCACCAAAGACTTTGTTGTTGTGGATGTGGGTTACAAGTCTGAAGGGCAGATCTCGATTTCAGAATTCTTGGATGAACAGGGTGAAGCTCAAGTGGCAGTGGGTGACACCATTGATGTTCTTCTCGAACGACGGGAAGATGAAGATGGCGAGATCCTGCTCTCGAAGGAAAAGGCCGCAAAGATCAAGGTATGGGACGACATTCGCCGGGCGTATAATGAAGGCCAGGTGATCAAAGGCGCCATAACGGCGAGAGTAAAAGGCGGATTCACCGTAGACATCGGCGTTCCGGCCTTTTTGCCGGGTTCTCAGGTGGACCTGCGCCCCGTAAAGGATATGGATTCCCTTGTAAACAAGACGTTTGAATTCCAGATCCTCAAGTACAACAAGAAGCGCAGCAATGTGGTCATCTCGCGAAGGGCTATTCTGGAACAACACCGGCAAAAAGCTCGCGAAACGACCCTGAAAAAGATACAGGAGCAAGACGTACTCATTGGTATCGTCAAGAATATAACGGACTACGGAGCATTTATCGATTTGGGCGGACTGGACGGTTTGCTTCACATAACGGACATGTCCTGGGGGCGCGTCAAGCATCCTTCCGAGTTGATCAAGATCGGCGACGAAGTCAAGGTCAAGGTCCTGAATTTTGATCAGGGAACGGAGCGTGTTTCCTTAGGCATGAAACAGCTGCAGCCCGACCCGTGGACCACCGCATCGGAAAAATATCCTCCCAGCGCCCGGATTCAAGGGCGTGTGGTCAGTTTGACGGATTACGGTGCGTTCGTCGAAGTGGAGGAAGGCATCGAGGGCTTGATCCATCTGTCGGAGATGTCTTGGACAAAGAAGATTCGGCATCCGTCCATGGTAGTGAACGTGGGTGATGAAGTGGAAGCCATGGTCCTGGATATTGACCCAACCAACAGAAGAATTTCTCTTGGTTTGAAGCAGGTCGAGCCCAACCCTTGGGATGTGATCGGAGAGAAATATCCGGTGGGGACCATCATCGAAGGAAAGATCAAGAACATTACGGACTTCGGAGTGTTCATCGGCATTGACGAAGGAATTGACGGGCTGGTTCACATTTCCGATCTTTCCTGGACCAAACGGGTCAAACACCCATCCGAATTGTTTAAGAAAGGCCAGGAAGTTCAGGCCAAGGTGCTGAAAATCGATCGTGAAAACGAACGGTTCTCTCTGAGCATCAAGCATGTGACGCCCGATCCTTGGGAAGAGATTCCGAGGAAATACAAGGTCGGCAGTCGAATATCCGGTACGATCACCAATGTGACGGATTTCGGCATCTTTGTCGAAGTCGAGCCGGGCATCGAAGGTCTCATCCATGTCTCGGAAATCAGCGCCGAGAAAGTTAAGACCCCTGTCGGGCAGTTCAATGTTGGAGACGTGGTTACTGCCAAGGTTGTGAACGTGAATCGCAAGGAGCGAAAAATCGGACTTTCTCTTCGCCGTCTCGAAGAGGAGAGCGACAAGGCGACCATTCGCGATTACCTCAGCGGTTCGTCAACGTCATTTCCAAACCTTGGAGACCTGCTAAAAGAAAGCAGAGAGGCAAATCAGCAACAGTCCGATCCGGACGATTCAACGGAGGAATAGGAGGCCGGCCCGAACGGTCGACAGGATGACGTACGGTCGGAGGTTTGGTCCGTCCATCCGATGCGGGTATAGTGGTGTGCCGAAAGATCATCCGTAAGGCGGACGCTCCGGTTCTTTCAGCGGTGCATCATGCCTTCCTCCTCTTTTGCCAATGAAGAAACACCCCGTATTGTTTTCGATGGCGATGATTGTTCTAATCATGGCGGTGTTGTGTGCTGCGGTCATTGGCATGCTCTACCTGTCGAGCGGTTCCTCCGGTGCTCCATTCGGCGATCAAGTGGCTCTCCTCGAAATAAGGGGTGTTATATCGGACGGTAAGCCCTTCACGGATTTGCTGGCTCAGTACAAGGAAGACAAGGACATCAAGGCCATTATCATCCTGATCGAATCTCCCGGAGGTGGGGTTGCGCCATCACAGGAAACCGGTGGTAGCGTTTCTCGGGAACGTGGCGGCGTCAGGAGGCTATTATATCGCCGCGGGAGCAAACAAGATCGTTGCGAGCCCGGGAACCATCACGGGCAGCATCGGGGTGGTGATCCAGCTTTCCAATGTGCAGCAATTGTTCGAGAAACTGGGGCTCGATTTGTTCTCAATAAAGGCCGGGAAGTACAAGGACATGGGATCCCCATACCGGGATATGACCGAGGACGAACGGAAGTTGCTGCAGAACGTGATCGACGACGTTCACGAACAATTCATCGCGGATGTGGCGAAGGGACGTGATCTTTCCGAGGGGCAGGTCCGAGACATTGCAGACGGACGAATCATGACGGGATCGCAGGCTAAGGAGTTGGGCCTGGTGGACGAAACGGGCAATTTCGAAGACGCCATGCGAATTGCAAAATCCCTGGCGGGCATCCATGGGAAAGTCGCCATCGTTCAGCCCGCTCGAAAAAGACATTCGTGGATGGACTATTTCTTGGACGAGTTTTTAAGCGGTGTCACGGAGCGGTTAGGCATAAACAGCCCCAGACTTTTGGCCCTCCACTAGAAGCCCTTTAAGGGTATAGGTCCAGTTCTCGTTGAAGTTACGGCTATGCTGAAATCTGAACTGATAGAACGTACGTTTTCCAACCATGCGGATGTACTCCGGGGGGACTTGGAACTCTTGGTGAACCTGTTTTTTGAAACCATGAGTGACGCACTCCGGAAGGGTGATGCCGTAGAGATCCGGGGGTTGGGTCGTCTGAAGGTGGTTGAAAGGAAGCCAAGAGCCATCCGCAATCCGAAGACGGGGGAAACCAGCTACCAACCCGCACGACGTCAGATTCATTTCAAAGCGGGAAAAGAGATTCTCGAAAGAATCAATCGCTGACATCCGGAAGATCTCGATGTAGGGACACATTTCCCCGCTTTTCAACAGGCGGGGTTTTTTTGTTTGAGGAAGTTTTGGAACCTGCTGAGCAGAGGGATCGTCTCGAACACATTCGATCCGGAAAGTTGAAGGTTGCGTTCGGCAGCCGGCTGAAGGGGGTCCGGGGTGTGATCACGTTGGGTGTGCGTCCAAACCTCGAGGACTACAGCCCGGCCGAATGGTCATGCATTCGAAATGCGCCTGTCCTGTACTATCCTACGGCGCTGCTGTCGCAACCGCTTCTCGCTTTAGGGAAGAGACTGTTTCCGGGGTATGCATCCTGCTACTATGCAGGCGACAAAATCAGACAGACGACCCTGTTTAAGCTGATGGGAATTCCCCATCCCAGGACCCGGCTTTATTTCCGGAGACATTTTGAGGACATCCTGAGGGATTTCGACTTTCCGTTCGTGGCAAAGGCGCCCCGCGGATCCGATTCAGGTCGAGGCGTCTTTCTGGTTGACAGCCGGGATGAATTGAAGCGGTATTTGGAGAACACCCCCGTTGCCTACATCCAGGAATACTTGAATAACGCGATAGACTATAGAGTAGTGTTGATCGGATACAAGCCGGTGTTGGCATATCGTCGGACCCCCGCTGCCGGCGAATTCAGAGCCAACGTGGCTCGGGGGGGGGCTATTGACTTCAACGACATACCGGAGGCCGTTATCGAAATTGCCGATAAAACCGCCCGGTCTTGCCAATTCGACGATGTGGGGGTGGATGTTGTCAGTAGCGGTTTACGTTACTATGTGCTTGAGGCCAACTTCCGCTACGGAAGAAAAGGGTTTAAGGCGGCGGGCTTGAGCTATAAAGGCATCTTAGAAGAAATGCTGGCGAGAGGTGAGATCTGAATGGAACCCGGCAAGGTGGTCGAATACATGGAGGATCGAACGTTCAGGGTCGCGGTATGCCTCCAGGACCGGGGGAATAGGATCCAGGCCTTGAATGAAGCCGGCCGCGAAGTGAACCTGGGAGTCGCTCGCATTCTCCACATAGACAGTCGTTCGCTGAACCTGAAAGAACCCCGGCATCGTGTCGAAGAACAAATCCGGGCTGTAGCGGCGAAAAGGAAAGAACTTCAGGAACGGATTGACGTGAAAGAGGTGTGGGAACTCGTTGAAGGGGAAGACACGAGCTTCGATCCCGGGTTCCTGGCGGACTTGGTGTTTGGCGACGCTTCGTCTCCGGACCACGAGGCCGCGTTCGTCCGAGCCGTCATTAATGATCGTATCCACTTCAAGTATAAAGACAATCGGGCCTATCCCCAGACTTCCGAAAAGGTGGCGTTGTTGCTCGAACAGAGGGAAATCGAAGCCCGACGGGAAGAGGAACTGATCAGAGAAAGTGTATGGCTGAAGAACACCCTGGCGCATGGAAAGATCCCGTTGGACATCGATGAGCACGGCGACTTGATCGAGGCGCTCAAAGCGGCTGCCTTGGGCGATTGCACAGCCCCCTTGTTTCGAAAAGGGGAGGCGTTGCTCAAACGGGCGGAAGTCGGAAGCACGGACAAGGCGTTCGAAGTTCTGGTGAAGCTGGGTGTGTGGACCCCGGATCAAAACCTGGACCTCGATCAGTATCAGGTGCCTATCGCGTTTCCGGATGAGGTGGAGGAACAGACAAGACGGATGGTGGCGGAAGGTCCGGGCTCCGCTGAAGGCAGAGTGGACGCCATGGGTCTTATGACGTTGACCATTGATAGCATGGCGACGTCGGATTTTGACGATGCGTTAAGCATAGCAAAGACGGATTCAGGCTTCCAACTGGGCATTCACATCACGGATGTGTCTTCTTACATAGGTCCGGGCACTCCCTTGGACGAATGCGCAAGGGAAAGAGGGACGTCCATCTATATGCCCGACGAACGGATCGCGATGCTGCCCGCCGAGGTCTCGGACAAGCTGTGCAGCCTTCGGGCAGGCGAAGAAAAACTGGCATTAAGCCTGCTGGTGGATCTGAATTCCAGTCTGCAAGTCGTGGGATATCGCTTTGTGCCGAGCGTCATCCGCGTGAAACGGCGCATGACCTACTCGGAAGTCAATTTGCTGCATGACCGCGACGAAGATATTCACCTGCTCGCCCGGATTACCCGGCAATTGATGCAGGAGCGGTTGGATGCGGGCGCTATTCCGCAACCTCCCTTCGAGATCGCCGTATTCATAGAACCGGATGGTAATATTTCGATTAAGAAGATCGAGCGGGACAGCATCAGCCGGATCATTGTTTCGGAGAGCATGATACTTGCCAACCGTCTTGCCGCGGAATTTCTGGGTTCGATGGGTGTACCCGCATTTTTCCGGAGCCAGGGCCCGCCGAAGGAGCGTATCGAGGGTGATTTGAATAACGACCTGTTCTGTATTTTCAAACAGCGAAGGCAACTTCAACCACTGAATCTTCAAACGCGCGTGGCCGCTCACAGTTGCCTGGGAGTGCCTGCATACACGAATATGACGTCCCCGCTTCGAAGGTACATGGATCTTGTGACCCAGCGACAAATCATGTCCGCTCTTTCGGGCGGGTCCCCGGTGTATGGGGAGGAGCAACTGGCGGAGATGCTCGTCGAGCTGGAACCCGCGGTCAAGCGCGCCAATATGATCAAAAACCGGCGTCACCGATACTGGATGCTGAAATACTTCAAGAAGATGCAAGGACAGACCGTTCAGGCGTTGGTGCTCGAGAAACATGCTCGAAATTACAGAGTGGTGCTCACGGATGCCTTATTCGAGTGCAACCTTTCCTTTCTTCCGACCGTACAGCTTCAACCGGGCGAATTTATTCAGGTACGCATCGATCGTTCGAATCCTCGAGACGACGTGTTCAGGATCAGTCTCAGTTAATTTCTCCCCCAAAGATCCAGCATCTTTTCCAAGGTTTAGCTTTGATTTTTTCTTTTCTTTTTGTTGGATTATGCATATAATTCTTTTTTTTCGGGATGTGACCCCGTGAATCAATACGTGCTCCAATTCGTCAGGCACCTTCAAAAAGATAGGGGGTTGTCTCCGCACACGGTTCGGGCCTACCGGAGTGACCTTCAAGCGTTTCTGCGCTTTGCGGCAGAGCACTGTGATAAAAAAGAGGCGTCGCCGGGGGAAGTCGATCATTATCTGATACGATCGTATCTGGCCGAGTTACACGGTACTTCAAAAAAAACGAGTATTAATCGTAAGCTTTCCTCGCTCAGGAGCTTTTTCAGATATCTCCTCAAGAACGGTGTCATCCAGCGGAATCCTGTTGCAGCCATTTTTTCGCCACGTCAGGAAAAGCCGGTTTCGCGGTTCCTACCGGTGGACGACATGTTCGCTTTGCTGGACGCCGCTCAAGAGGAAACAGTCCTGGGCCTGAGGGATCGAGCTATTTTAGAGACCCTCTATTCCGCCGGTCTTCGAGTGAGCGAGCTGACCGGGTTGAATGTGGGTTCCGTTTTTTTTGAGGAGAACTGTGCGCGGGTAATGGGCAAAGGGAGTAAAGAGCGGGTTGTGCCCATCGGTTCGAAGGCGTTGACGGCCATTCGACGCTACCTTGAGAAGTCTGAGAACCTGCGAAAAAAACGTTCGGCTTCAAAGGGTGCAGAAGCGCTGTTTCTCAACCATCATGGCGGTCGCCTCACTCCTAGAAGCGTGGCGCGCATAGTGGATAAATACATCCGACTGTGCGGCTCGAACATGAAGGTGAGCCCCCATGTCCTGCGGCATTCCTTTGCCACGCACCTTCTGGATTCGGGGGCCGATTTGAGGGCCATACAGGAGTTACTTGGACACGCGAGCCTGTCCACTACACAAAAATATACTCATGTAAGTCTGGACAAGCTCATGGAGGTGTACGACGCATGCCATCCACGCAGTCGAGAATGATCCGTGAATTCAGGGGGACGACGGTCCTGGCGCTGCAGCACCGGGGAATCACCGTGATGGCCGGGGACGGCCAGGTAAGCATCGGTGAAACCGTGGTAAAGGCCCGAGCGAGGAAGGTGAGAAAGCTTTACAACGATAAGATACTGGCCGGATTTGCCGGAGCCACGGCAGATGCCTTTACCTTGTTCGAACGTCTCGAGGCCAAACTCGATCAGTATAACGGGAATCTCACCCGATCGGCGGTGGAGCTTGCAAAGGACTGGCGGACCGATAGAATACTGCGACGCCTCGAGGCATTGCTTCTGGCGGCGGACCGGGAGCGTTCCTTTCTGATCAGCGGTACGGGGGACGTTATCGAACCGGATCAGGGGGTAATGGCCATTGGTTCCGGAGGACCATATGCCCTGTCCGCCGCATTGGCATTGGTACGGAATTCGGATCTGGGGGCAGTGGAAATTGCCCGAGAGGCCATGCGAATAGCCGCATCCATTTGTGTATACACCAATACCGAGATCATTATCGAGGAGCTTTAACGCCATGTCCGGCCCTCAAACCCTGACGCCGCGGGAAATCGTGTCCGAACTGGACAAGTTTATTATAGGACAGCGTAGAGCCAAACGGTCCGTTGCGATTGCGTTGCGGAACCGGTGGCGACGCCAGCAAGTCGACGAGGAGTTGCAGGACGAAATAGCTCCGAAAAACATTATCATGATCGGACCTACGGGAGTGGGGAAGACGGAAATCGCTCGCAGACTGGCCAAATTGACTCAGTCCCCTTTCCTGAAAGTCGAAGCCTCGAAGTTCACGGAAGTGGGTTATGTGGGTCGAGACGTGGAATCCATGATCCGGGATCTCACCGAGCTGGCGATCGGCATGGTAAAGGCCGAGGCTCAGGAGCGTGTACGGATACGAGCGGAAGAAATAGCTGAAGAGCGTTTGTTGGATGTACTGCTGCCCATGCCTAAACGGGAGGAAAGAACCGACGAATCGGATTCGGGCGACAAGACGTTGGAGGTCGTTCGATCTCCGAGTGAACGGGAAGGGAATACGCGGGAGAAGATCCGCCGGCAGCTGCACGCCGGGAAGCTCGACCATCGCCTTGTGGATCTGGAAGTGCCGGACCGGAACGTGCCTTTTGTAGAAATCCTGTCGGGTCCGGGCATGGAAGAGGTGGACATCAATTTTAAGGACATGTTTGGAAATATGTTTCCGAAGCGCACCAAGAGACGGAAGATGCGGGTACCGGAAGCTTTGAGGGTCCTCCAGCAAGAGGAGGCCCAGCGACTGATCGACATGGATGATGTCACTTCGGAGGCCATTGATCGCGTGGAACAGGGCGGCATCATTTTCTTGGATGAGATCGACAAAATCGCGGGACGGGACCATACGCAAGGCCCGGACGTGTCTCGGGAAGGGGTTCAGAGAGATTTACTCCCCATTGTAGAGGGCAGTACGGTTACCACAAAGTACGGGATGGTGAGAACCGACCATGTCCTTTTCATTGCTGCGGGTGCCTTTCATAGCTGCAAACCGTCCGATCTGGTCCCGGAGCTGCAGGGTCGATTTCCGATTCGGGTGGAGCTGGAAGCTCTTGGAAAAGAGGATTTCATTCGCATTCTGACGGAACCGCAGAACGCGCTCATCAAACAATACGTCGCCTTGCTCCAAACGGAGGGCGTAGAACTGATTTTCGACGACGAAGCCATTGAAGAACTAGCGGATATCGCTCAATTTGTGAACGAACGCACGGAGAATATAGGTGCTCGCAGACTGCATACGGTTTTGGAAGCACTCCTCGAAGACGTATCCTTCCGCGCTCCGGAGATGTCGGGAGAGCGAATGACCATTACACGGGAATATGTCCAATCCAAGCTGTCCGACATCAAGAAGGATGAAGACCTGAGCCGTTACATCCTATAGTGTATCCGTTCAACACAGAAGAGAACCGGGGGGGTCCTGCCGATGGAACCCAATGTACAGGAACGCGACACATTGAAAGCACAGACCCTGATAGAGGCCCTACCGTACATTGTCCGCTTTCACAATGAGACGGTAGTGATCAAGTATGGCGGGCACGCCATGGTGGACACCGAGCTCAAGACCGCTTTTGCACTAAACGTAATACTGCTCAAGTTTGTAGGGCTGAATCCACTGATCGTGCACGGCGGAGGTCCGCAGATCGGAAGGGTGCTCGAGCGCATGCAGATTCCGACGCAATTCGTCGAAGGCATGCGCGTCACGGATGAACCGGTTATGGATGTGGTGGAAATGGTTCTGGTGGGCCGGGTCAACAAGGAGATCGTAACCTTGATCAACCAAAACGGCGGATCCGCCGTGGGGTTGAGCGGAAAAGACGGCGGGCTTATTCACGCCCGGAAAATGCAAATGTACCGCGACTCCGGGACACCCGAGCGACCGCCGGAAATCATCGATCTCGGCATGGTCGGAACGGTGGAGACGGTTCATCCTGCCATACTGCAAACGCTCGAGCGGGACGGATTCATACCGGTGATTGCGCCCGTGGGAGTGGGATCCGAAGGAGAAACCTACAATATTAACGCGGACCTCGTAGCCGGGAAAATTTCCGAGGCGTTGAAAGCAAAGAAGTTGATCCTACTTACCGATGTTCCCGGCGTAACGAAAGAGGACGGCACGTTGGCCTCTACGCTTCGAGCCTCCGAGGTCGAAGAAATGATTCAACGGGGAGAGATTCGCGGCGGAATGGTCCCCAAGGTGCGATGCTGCTTGGAAGCTTTAAGAAACGGAGTGGAGAAAACGCATATCATTGACGGTCGAAGAAAGAACGCCGTTCTGCTGGAGATATTCACCAATACAGGAATTGGAACTGAAATCGTTCTGGACTCACCACCGAAAGAAACTTGAACCATCATCTGGAGCGCCACCAATGAATCTCAAGGAGCTTGAAAAACAGGTTATCATGCAAACGTATGCCCGGAACAACCTGGCTCTGATTCGAGGTAAGGGCGCCAGGGTCTGGGACGAAGAAGATAACGAGTATCTCGACTTCGTCGCCGGGATAGCCGTCTGCAATTTGGGTCACGCCAACGAGGCGGTTGCGGATGCCGTGTGTAAACAGGCGAGGACGCTCGTTCACACATCGAACCTATACTACACCGAGCCTCAGGTCCGGCTTGCCCGGCTCCTCACGGAGCACTGTTTTGCCGACAAGGTGTTTTTCTGCAACAGCGGAGCGGAAGCGAATGAGGCGGCGATCAAGTTGGCGCGGAAATACGCAGCCGACAAATACGGCAAGGATCGCTTCAGAATCATTACTACGGAGATGTCGTTTCACGGAAGGACCATGGCCACACTGACGGCCACCGGTCAGGCCAAAGTGAAGAAAGGGTTCGATCCGCTGCTGGGAGGGTTCCTGACGGTGCCGTTCAGCGACTTGGAAGCGGCCCGACTGAAGATGGATGACTCGGTGTGCGCATTTCTGGTGGAGCCGATCCAGGGGGAAGGCGGGGTCATTCTCCCCTCCGAAGGGTACCTTCGCGGCCTGAAGGAATTGTGCCGGGAACGGGGCGTGTTGCTCATGTTCGACGAAGTTCAAACCGGAATGGGGCGGACCGGCGCGCTTTTCGCCCATCAGGTATACGGAGTGGAACCTGACGTAATGACACTGGCCAAGGCGTTGGCCAACGGGTTGCCGATGGGCGCGATGCTGGCCCGGGACGAGGTGGCCCAGGCCTTCGGGCCGGGAAGCCATGCCACGACGTTCGGAGGAACGCCGCTGGTATGCGCGGCGGCCATCGCCGTACTGCAAACATTGACTTCGAAGGGATTTTTCGAAGATCTGAACAGGCGCAGTGTCATTTTTGAAAAAGGGCTTTTAGAGGTCGCCCGCAGCAGTCCGATTGTAAGGGATGTCAGGGGCAAGGGAATGATCTGGGCTCTCGATCTGGATCGGGAAGCCAAGCCGTTTGTGGGGGCGGCCCAGTCCAAGGGTGTGCTCGTGAACTCCGTGCAGGAGAGAACACTTCGCATGACGCCTCCATTGACGGTAACTGAAGCCGAGATGGGACGGCTGATGGAAGTATTGAAAGAAATTCTCAGGTGACAAGACGTATGAAAAGGGATCTGCTGAGCATTTTGGACCTTTCCAGAGAGGAGATTCTGGAACTGTTCCATCTGACGAGACGATTGAAGGAACGCTGGAAGGCCGGCCGTGTAGAAACCGTGCTTCAAGGGAAAACGTTGGGGCTGCTTTTCGAAAAGCCGTCCACGCGGACCAGGGTTTCATTCGAAGTGGCTGTGTATCAACTCGGAGGGTCCTGCATCTACCTTACGGCCGGTGATACACAGTTATCGAGAGACGAAACTCCGGAAGATACGGCGCGGGTACTGGCCAGATATTTGGATATCCTCGCCGTCCGTACCTATCGCCAGGAATGGTTGGAGAATATGGCCCGCTCTTCGAGACGGCCCGTGATCAATGCCTTGACCGACCGTTTCCATCCCTGCCAGGTGTTGAGCGACGTATACACGGTGTTCGAGAGGCGTGGTTCGTTGGATGGACTTCGGGCCGCCTGGGTCGGAGACGGAAACAATGTCGCGCATTCGTGGATCAATGCAGCCGCGCGTCTCGGCTTTGAACTCACGTTGGCGTGTCCCGAGGGATACGATCCGGATCCGGAAATACTGGGGTCCGCCCGCCGCGAGAATCCGTCGATTCGAATTGTCCGGGATCCGAAAGAGGCCGTAAAGGGATGCCACGTGATCAATACGGACGTCTGGGTGAGTATGGGGCAAGAAGATGAAGCCGAGGCCCGGCTGAAAGCATTTCGGGCGTACCAGGTTAATCCCGAGTTGGTGGCCCACGCTCTGCCCGACGTTATGGTGCTTCACTGTCTTCCCGCTCATCGGGGTCAGGAGATCACCGCCGATTTCTTGGACGATCCGGAAGCCGTGGTCTGGGATCAGGCGGAGAACAAAATGCACGTTCACAAAGCAATCCTGCTAAAACTGTCAGGAGGCGAAATTGACTGAGAATATCCGGAAAATCGTATTGGCGTACTCCGGTGGCCTGGATACATCGGTAATCCTGAAATGGCTTCAAGAAACGTACGATGCGGAGGTCATTGCCTTTGCCGCGGACCTCGGTCAGGGAGAGGAACTCGAGCCCGTGGAGGCAAAGGCCAAACGTACCGGCGCGTCTAAGGTGTATATCGAGGATCTCAAAGAGGAATTCGTTCGGGATTTCGTATTTCCGGCCTATCGAGCCAACGTCTTGTACGAGGGCACGTATCTGCTCGGCACCTCGCTGGCGCGCCCCCTGATCGCAAAGAAGCAGGTCGAGATTGCGGCTCTGGAGAATGCGAACGCGGTCAGCCACGGAGCGACTGGAAAAGGAAACGACCAGGTACGATTCGAGTTGACCTATATGGCGTTGAATCCTCAACTCACCATCGTCGCGCCCTGGAGGATTTGGGATTTCGGATCTCGGGAAAGCTTGATTCAGTATGCCCGTCGCCACGACATCGAAGTTCCGGTGACACGTCAGAAACCCTACAGCTGTGACCGGAACTTGCTACACCTTAGTTTCGAGGGCGGCATACTCGAGGACCCCTGGGCGGAACCTCCTGAAGAGATGTTCGTTTTGACCGTGTCGCCTGAAAAGGCGCCGGACAAGCCGACGTATGTCGAAATCGAGTTTGAACGGGGAGATGCGGTGGCCCTTGACGGTGAGCGTCTCAGTCCTGCGGAATTGCTTGCGAAGCTGAACGCCTTGGGCGGAAAAAACGGGATCGGCCGCGTGGACATGGTTGAAAATCGGTTTGTGGGCATGAAAAGCCGTGGCGTATACGAGACTCCCGGCGGAACCATATTGCAGGTGGCCCATAGGGCCATCGAGTCCATTACCATGGATCGAGAGGTCATGCACCTCCGGGACTCGTTGGTCCCGAAGTATGCCGAGCTGATCTATTACGGCTTCTGGTTCGCCCCGGAACGGAAGCTGATGCAGGCGATCGTGGACGAAGCCCAAAGTAACGTCTACGGTACGGTCCGACTGAAGCTCTACAAAGGAAACACCCTTGTTGTGGGGCGCAGGTCCGCTCGATCGTTGTATTCCGTGGATCTTGCGACATTCGAAGAAGACAACGTGTATAACCAGGCAGATGCAACGGGGTTCATCCGGCTAAACGGTTTGCGCCTTAAGATTCAAAAACTGCTGGATAGGACGAATTAAACGTGGGGACAACCAGAAAGCCCTGGGGGGGCAGATTCAACCTGAATACCGACGGCATCGTCGAGAAGTACACGGCTTCGATTGATTACGATAAGCGTCTGTACCCCTACGATATCGAGGGGAGCGTGGCGCACTGCCGAATGCTGGCCAAACAGGGCATTATTGCGAACGAAGAGGCGGATCAGATTATCGAAGCCCTCGGGCGAATACACCGGGAAATGGACAAAGGGGAGTTCAAGTTCGACGTGGGTCTCGAAGACATCCACATGAATATCGAGTCTCGACTGATCGATCTGCTCGGGCCCCTAGGACAGAAGCTTCATACCGCCAGAAGTCGCAACGATCAGGTAGCGTTGGATCTCAGGTTGTATCTGAAAGAAGCTGTTGAAACCTGCTCTCAAATGTTGAAGGAATTGTGTAAGGCATTGGTGATACAGGCGAGGAACAATCTCGAGCTGGTGTTGCCCGGATACACGCATCTGCAGAGAGCGCAGCCGGTGCTCCTGGCCCACCATCTGCTGGCCTATGTGGAGATGTTTTCTCGCGATCTGGACCGCCTGAGAGGGTGTGCGCGGAGAATGAACGTACTTCCCCTTGGAAGTGCGGCCCTGGCGGGAACGCCATTTCCCATCGACCGGGAATATACGGCCAAATTACTGGGCTTTGACGGCGTCTCGCGGAACAGCATCGACGCCGTAAGTGATCGGGACTTTGTGGCGGAGTTTCTATTCGACATGTCCATGATCATGATGCATACTAGTCGCCTGGCGGAAGAACTCGTGCTCTGGAGCACAAAGGAATTCGATTTTGTGGAGATGTCCGACGCGCATACCACGGGAAGTTCGATCATGCCACAAAAGAAGAATCCCGATGTGGCGGAACTGGCCCGAGGAAAGACCGGCCGGGTCTATGGAGCCCTGGTGTCCGTGCTCACCGTGATGAAAGGATTACCCCTGTCCTACAATCGGGACATGCAGGAAGACAAAGAGCCGGTTTTTGACGCATCCGATACGGTGACTGCTACTCTTTCCGTGCTTGTTCAGGTCATCAAAGGCCTGAAGTTCAATGGCGATCGGATGTTTCAGGCCACTCAAAGCGGTTTTCTGACGGCCACGGACCTGGCGGATTACCTGGTTCGGAAGGGATTCCCCTTCCGGAGGGCGCATCATGTTGTGGGAGAGATGGTGCAGTATGCCGTGAATCGGGGCAAAGAACTGTATGAACTGGAACTTTCCGAGCTGCGAGAGTTTTCGAGAAGCATAGAGGAAGACGTGTACCGAGTGCTGGACGTAAGCAGCTCACTCGAAACACGCAACGTCCATGGAGGCACGTCTCCCGTACGCGTACGCCGGGAGCTGGAGCGATTCGAGAAGGAATTATGGGACGACGACTCGCAGCCTTGATGATGCTTCTCTTGTTCTTCGCTCTGATCGGTTCGTGCGGGAAGAAAGGGCCGCCTGTCATTCCTGATCGCGAGAAAACATCGAGTGTAATCCAACCCGCGCCGCCGAATTTGGTGGGTTTCCTTCCTCGACCCAACCGCCATTTTCCATCTCCTCCCGACGGGGTGGAGATGTGCGATTTCTCGTCTCCCTTCCTTCGGGGGCAGTGTGGGAGCGGGGGTACGGTAGGCATCGATATGGCTTAGATATAAGCCTTTCGATCAAGGATAGGACAAACTTCGTCATCGGATTACCTTTGAAGTAACCCGTCCTCGCAGGAAACCGACGTATGAACGCATGGATCGGTCATTCTTTTGTGAAAATGCACGGGTGCGGTAACGATTTCATTCTGTTGGACGATCGGGATGATCGTTTGGATGCATCGATTTCGCCCTCCGTCGTCAGGAAACTATGCGACCGTCGTTTGGGCATTGGCGCGGATGGCCTGATCCTGGTTCGGAACTCGAAACACGCCGATTTTGGTTGGCGATTTTTCAATTCCGACGGGAGCATAGCTGAGCTGTGCGGCAACGGAGCGCGATGCGCCGCCCGTTACGCATATATGACGGATGTTGCTCCCAGAGAGATGACGTTGGAGACTCTAACAGGTATTCTCCGGGCGGTTGTGGTGGATGACCGCCGTGTCAAAATCGAAATGCCTCAGCCTAGGGATCTTTCGATGGACGAGCAGCTGTTTCTCGGCGGAGAGCGTTTGAGCGTATCCGTCATCAACACGGGTGTTCCCCACGCGGTGGTTTTTGTCGGGCGCCTGGACGATTTCCCGATACTGACCGCGGGCAGGGCGTTGCGGAACCACGAACGTTTTCAACCCGGCGGTTCAAACGCCGATTTCGTTCGTGTCCTGGGTGGCAATCAGCTGGCAATCAGAACGTACGAAAGAGGAGTAGAAGACGAGACACTGGCGTGCGGGACCGGCGCGGTCGCCGCAGCGCTCGTCGGAATAAAGCGGAATGGCATGCAACCACCCATATCCGTTGTGACAAAAAGTGGTGAGCGTCTTACTGTTCACGCCGCTTACCGTAGTGACTCCGAATTCGGACAGGTGTTCCTGGAAGGAGCCACGACCATCGCTTTTCAGGGGTGTATTTCCGCTGAATTATTCTTTTCTACAGGAGATTAGTTATGTTTTCAGGTTCTATTGTTGCGATTGTAACACCGTTTCGAAACGGGCAGGTTGACGAGGAAGCATACCGGGGGCTGATCGAATTTCAGATTGAAAATGGGACGAGCGCCATCGTTCCATGTGGTACGACAGGAGAATCCGCCACCCTGTCCATGGAAGAGCATAACAGGGTGATTGAGATTTGTGTGGACGCCGTTCGGAAAAGGGTTCCCGTCATCGCGGGCACCGGAGGGAACAGTACCTGGGAAGCAGTGGAACTGACCCGACACGCCAAAGAGGTGGGGGCCGATGCTTCTCTTTCCGTAACCCCGTACTACAACAAACCCACACAGGAAGGGCTCTATCAGCATTTCAAAACGATCGCCAAGGAAGTGTCGTTTCCAATCGTTCTGTACAATGTTCCGGGTCGTACATCGGTAAATATGCTTCCCGAAACGGTAGCGCGTCTGGCGCAAATGGAGGAAATCGTGGCCATCAAAGAGGCTTCCGGCTCCATAACCCAGATGACGGAAATCGTGGTTAAATGCGGGGACAGCATCGTGCTGCTGAGTGGGGACGACGGAATTACACTACCGTTGCTGAGCGTGGGGGGCAAGGGAGTGATCAGTGTTGTGGCGAACATAGCGCCCAAACAGTCAGCCGAATACGTGGGTGCGTATTTGGAGGGCCGGCACGAGCAGGCTCGAGAAATGTTCCTGAACCTGTTTCCTCTATGCCAGGCGATGTTCATCGAAACCAATCCTCTTCCAGTCAAAACGGCGTTGGCTCTCATGGGTAGGATTCAAGAGCAATTTCGACTGCCCATGTGCGAAATGGCGCCTGCAAGCAAAATCAAACTCGAATCCGTTCTGCGGCAGTACGGCTTGATCTGAACGGTTCGCGCGACACCCGTCTGACAGGGAAAGGGTTAGAGATGGTCAAAGTGATTATCGCCGCTGCATGCGGCAAGATGGGACAGGAGATACTGACTGCAGCCTTGGACGATCCCGAGATAGAAGTTGCCGGCGTTTTTGAACGACCGGACCATCCTCGTATCGGAGAAGAAATCTCGAACGGGCTGCGGTTGGCGCCCCGGATAACGGAAGTGATCGATGCGGGAGACGTGCTCATTGATTTCAGTCACCATACGGCTTCGATTGAACACGCCAGAGTTGTGGCGGAACACAACAAACGGGCGGTAGTGGGAACGACCGGGCTCACGCCCGAGGAATTAAGTGAAATTAAGAGCCTGGCCCACAAAGCGCCTTTCGTCGTAGCGCCGAATATGAGTGTAGGCATCAATCTGATGTTCAAGCTGGTACGGGAAATGGCGACGGTTCTCGGCCCCGCTTACGACATCGAGATTATCGAAGCCCATCATCGAATGAAAAAGGATGCGCCCAGCGGGACGGCTTTGCGATTGGGAGAAATTCTGGCCGAAGCGGGTAACGCGACTCTTGCAGACGTCGGAGTTTTTTCACGTCATGGCATGATCGGCGTACGTAAGGACCGGGAAATCGGACTTCAAACGATCCGGGCGGGCGACATTGTGGGAGAGCACACGGTGCTGTTTGCTGCTCCGGGAGAACGGCTCGAGCTGACTCACCGGGTCGGCAACAGGGCCAATTTTGCTAGAGGCGCAATCAAGGCGGCGCATTGGGTGGTGCATCAAGGCGCCGGGTTTTATGACATGCAGGATGTATTGGGCTTGAAATGATCCGATCCGTGTCTCCGGATCGCCCGCGGGATGAAGAAAAGCGCCTCGTCTCGCCGTTGACGGCAGGAGTCGTGCATGGCGCGACGAGGCCATACTTTACCATTCGGGGAGTTTCGGCTAAACGTATGTTTGACTGAACGTTCCGGAAGAACAATGCCGCGGTAACGGGCTTCCCCGGAACAATAGGCCGGAAAGCGCCCGTTCGGGGCCTAAGAGCAGAGGAGCTTCCATACTAATGTCACGAGTGGAGAAAACGGAACGGTTGATCAAATTGCCCCCATACTTATTCAAGGAGTTGGATCGCAAGCGGGAGGAGGTCAGGTCTCGAGGCGTTGATGTGATCGACTTCGGCGTAGGGGATCCGGATTTACCCACACCCGAGCATATTGTCAAGCGGCTGTGCGAAGCCGCTCATGATCCCGCAACGCATAGGTATCCAGCCTATTCCGGGATGAAGCTTTTTAACGAAACCGTGGCCAGGTGGTACGAAAGACGGTTTGGAGTCCAATTGAACGCCAAAGGCGAGGTGGTGACCCTGATTGGCTCGAAAGAGGGCATCGCGCATACGCCGCTGGCATTCGTCAATCCCGGTGACGTCGTGCTGGTGCCGGATCCGGCGTATCCCGTATACAAAATCGCTACCCTTTTCGCAGGGGGAGAGCCCGTCTTTATGCCCCTCCTGGATCGAAACGATTTTCTGCCCGATTTGGGAGCCATCCCCAGCGACGCGGCAAAGCGGGCCAAGTTGATGTTCCTGAACTATCCAAACAATCCGACCGCCGCTACGGCAACCCTGGACTTTTTTGAAGAAGTGGTCTCGTTTGCCAAAGATTACGACCTCATTGTATGCCATGACAACGCCTATTCGGAAATGTGTTTTGACGGATACATCGCACCGAGCTTCCTCCAGGCTGAAGGCGCCAAAGAGGTCGGAATCGAATTTCATTCCCTGTCCAAGACATACAACATGACGGGCTGGAGGTTGGGGTTCGCCGTTGGAATGGCGGACGCCATCGGTGCGCTGGGGACCATTAAATCCAACATTGATTCGGGGGCCTTTGACGCCATTCAGTACGCGGGAATCGCAGCGTTGGATGGGAGCCAGAGCTGCGTGGACGAGATGCGAGCCATCTACCGGGAGCGCCGGGACATTCTGGTGGCGGGCCTTCGGGAGGCCGGCCTTGGCATCGAGCCGCCGAAGGCCACGTTCTACCTTTGGATCAAAACTCCGGAAGGCTTCGGTTCTTCAGAATTCTCGACGTTGCTTCTCGAACAGGCGGGCATTGTAACGACGCCGGGTAATGGGTTCGGCCCGTCCGGAGAAGGCTTTGTTCGAATGGCGCTATGCGTGAATAAGGAGCGAAGCCTGGAAGCCGTCGAGCGCCTCAAGTCCCTGAATCTTGCCGGGCGATCGTGAATCGTGGTGGATCGTCCGGCGTCTGACGTGCGGGAAGGCTTGCTGAAAAAGGCGGAGAGCGCATTTGTGGGGCTCGGTTCCAATGTGGGAGACAGAGTCGCGCGCTGCCGTTCGGCGATCGAGGCGATCGGAGGCATCGAGGGATGTCGGGTGGGGCGGATTTCCAGTTTCTATGAGACCGACCCCGTCGGCTATGAAGATCAGGACCGTTTTGTCAATGCCGTGCTTGAGCTCAAGAGTGTGTTGCCTCCGCTTCAACTATTGGATGAGTTGCTTTCCATTGAAAAAGCGATGGGGAGGACGAGGACCATCCGTTGGGGACCTAGGATCATCGACCTGGATTTGCTCCTGTTCGGAGAGCGGGTGATGTCTCATCCGCGTCTTACTTTGCCGCATCCCCGGATGCACGAGCGTGGATTCGTACTGGCGCCTCTGGCGGAAATCGCGCCCCATGCCGTTCATCCGGTTTTCGAACGTTCCGTAAAGAGCCTTTTGGCTTCCCTTCCCGATGCGGAAAAAGGAATCAATCGATTATGATCAGACTGGTGCTGCTGATAGTGTCGCTGTATGTGTTGTACCGTTTGATCAAGGCAGTGATGAGCGGACCGCGCTTGGAACGTAGCCGTGAGGTAGGAAAGCAAAAGAGGAAAGAACGCATAGAGGATGAAATGGTCAAAGATCCTCAATGCGGAGTATATCTCCCCAAACGAGAAGCTGTTACCGCAAAGGTGGGGGGAAAAAAAATCTACTTCTGCTCTGAAGACTGTAAAGAAACATTTCTCGATGCGCAACGCACTTCGAACTGAGGAGGATCGGATGAAGTTCTTTATCGATACAGCCAACCTGGACGAAATCCGTCAAGCCAACGACATGGGTGTCCTGGACGGCGTTACCACCAATCCATCTTTGGCTTCCAAGGAGGGCATTCCTTTCCTTGATTTGATCCGGGAGATCTGCGGCATTGTGGACGGACCGGTGAACGCCGAAGTAGTCAGCGTAGATGCAAAAGGAATGGTTAAAGAGGCGGAAAAGCTGGCGAAAATACATCAGAATATTGTGGTTAAAATACCGATGCTGACGGAAGGCCTGAAAGCGGTCAAGCAGTTGAAAGCGGCAGGCATTCCCACCAATATGACGCTCGTGTTTTCCCCGCTGCAGGCGCTTCTGGCCGCGAAGGCGGGAGCTGCGTACATCAGTCCCTTTGTGGGTCGTTTGGATGATCTCTCCCACGAGGGAATGGAAGTGGTCGGCCAGATAAAGACAATCTTGGATAACTATGCCTTCGAGGCGGAACTGCTGGTGGCTTCCGTCCGACACCCGTTGCACGTGCTGGAATCCGCACTTATGGGCGCCGACATCTGTACCATGCCGTTCAAGGTCATCAACCAGTTGGCGAAACATCCATTGACGGACATCGGCCTCGAGAAGTTCCTGGAGGACTGGAAAAAGGTCAAGGCGTGATTCATCTCCAGCGTTTATTCACGCCGTCACGGCCATGCTTGCTAAGCCGGATGGGACTCTTGGACGAAACTGTGGCGAATCGTTGGAGTGTTTCCTTCAACCGAGTGATATTCGGCGTGGCTCTTGCACTGAAGACTCGAACGTGACCGCTCGGTGGCGGTCTTCTCGTTACGCGAAACCCGGTCAAACTATACGGTACTTGATTTTCAACAGGCGTTTTCGCTTGCCTGCGTGCGTGTCGATGAACGATAATATCCCTGTGCGGGCGAGGAGGGAACGCTGATTCGATGATCGATCCATTCGCGAAGTTATGAGCAGCTTTCTACACGGGTTACTGAGGGTCCTATTTGCCGGGGGATGCGGCTTTTTGTTGTGGCATTTCTCGATAGCGCCTTTGTTTGCCGAGATCTATTATTACAAGGACCCTGAAGGCCGCCGTTATTTCACCAATGTACCCACGTCCCCCCGATTTCGCCCGTTCCTGGGGATGGGTAAAGAAGCCCTAAAGAATTACGACGGTTTGATTCGCCGATACGCGAAGAAATATGGTTTGGATACCGCTCTGGTGAAAGCCGTCATCAAGGCGGAATCCGAATTCGACCCCAAGGCCGTTTCTTGTGTAGGCGCCGCGGGATTGATGCAACTGATGCCGGGTACGGCCAGCGACATGGATGTCAACGATCCGTTCGAGCCGTCGGAGAACATCGAAGGGGGCTGCAGATATCTCCGGACCCTTCTGGACCGCTTCAGGACCGTTCATCTGGCCTTGGCCGCCTACAACGCCGGCCCTGAAAATGTAAGTAAATACAATGGAATACCTCCCTTCAAGGAAACGCGCGGTTTTGTCACTCGCGTCATGCGGTACTATTCGGAGTTCAACTAGCCCAAGGAGCACCCTTGAGCCTTAGAACCGGGGTTCGAGGTTTGCGCCGCTGAGACAAAGCCACTTATTTGACATACGAACGGTATTAGCCTCGGTGGTTCTGTTTTGAAAACATGATGCGAACTCCTGGAGACGATCGTCTTTCACTGGACCGGGGACGGTGAGGTTGCGGACCGCTGCCATATGTATAGCCATCGTTCTCATATGGGGGATCGTCTCCTGTGACAAGAAGAGAGAACCGGAAGAAACCAAGACCGAACAGAAGACCTTGGGAAGTGAAGACCTCACGACGCTGATCATCCCTCTAATTCCCGCATGGAAGAAAGCAACAGAACATTTTACTCCTTCTCAGGTGCAACTCCTGTGGCCGCCTGATGGCCTGACCGGTGCCGTGCAGCCGCTGGATCTGACCTGGAATCCCGTTTCCCGATCGGTGGCATACCAAGTCCAGGTGGCAGGCGAAGCGGGTTTCGCGGCCCCAACGATCGACCTATCCACGGAGAAAACGGTGCTCTACCTGAAGGGCTCGGGCGGACCGCTGTTCTGGCGAGTCCGCGCCGAAGGGAAAGGGACGGAAGGACCTTGGTCCGAGGTCCGGTCCTTCAGCTTCGGACCGTGAGTTCAAAGGCGGAAGATCGAATTCAGAACGGAAGGCCCAGGTCCGTCTCGTTCAGATATCTATCGCATATAACGGCGGCGCTGGGGGGGTGTTCTTGCCGGAGTGCCGGTGTGCACCTTCCCGTATTGCACGGAACCGGCCTGGACGTACTTGTATGTCAGCGGAAATGCAACCGGAAAAGCGATAGGAATCTCCGAATCGGAAATTTCCACCGGCTTACTGAACGAATCAGCTTCCGTCCATTGTCCGGCCTCGATTCTTACACAACCATTCCGAGCATTCAGGTAAGATCCGGGAATGAATCGGACAAGCGGAGAAGAACCGGAGTGTAGCTTTCCGTCCGGTCCCAGGGCAATTCTATTCATGGGAAGCATCGTGTAGGGTTGCTCTTCGCATCCGTCTTCCTGGAAATAGTAGGGAGAAAAGGCAACATAACCGGTCGTAGCGGAGAGTTCAAAAGACTTCTTGGGCTCAGGAAGGAAGAACGTAAGTCCCGACTGATGTACACCCAGGAATTGCTTATTGGCGTCGTAACACCAAATTTCAGCCAGAGCCGTACTTACGAGAACAGCCGGGAAGATGACGGCCACAAAAAAAAGAGTATGCCTCATCCCGCGACGCTCAATTCGAGGCATTTCACTTCAAAGGATCTGTCATACGGGCTGCAAGCACCAAGCATAGTCCACCTTCCCGGAATAGATTTTCATGCAGGAAAACCGACCACGCCGATACGATCCGACATCGTTGCAAGCCCGGCCGCTGCTTTCAACGTATGCCTTGCCGGGCCGTTTCCCTGCGTCCCTATACGGTACCTGGGAAAAAGCTAAGAATCAACCATTTGGAGAGCATTTGCGCCAAGACCTTGTACGGTCCATGAAAGAAAAGATGCGCCGGAAATGCGATGCGTATTGTCTTTGGCGAAAGGTGTACCGGCGGACCGATATGTTACAAACGTGTAAGTGGGTTGTAATCCAAAGTACAACTCTCGTCAGCGCGCTCCATGTATTTCCTCACATCCGGTCGTATAGGGCACGGGGAAAAGACCCCGGAGAAAGCGGATGCGAAGAGTGTTCTTGGCATGGACCTTGCTTCTTGAGTGATCGGCTATGACGGTACTGAAAGACCGAGAATGCCGACCGGCTAGGAGTTCATCGAAAGGGAATTCGTGATGAGGGGGGGGACGGGATTTAAGTGTCGGCGCCTCTCTGTTTCCCTGAGATGGATTGAGAACTATAAGATCACGGTAGCTAAAGTTTTGGGGGGAGGAAGACGATTACAATCAAAGGCTGTAAGTAGCCCCTTCAGGCAGGGGCGTACAGGGGTGGGTACTTACTGACTTTCACGATCTTCTTTCGACCATCGGCTCTCGTCGGTAAGCGTAAAGCGAAATCAAGGTGCTTGTAAGTATTACAGAACATATAGGGATTTAAGATTAAACTATAGTTTATAGGGGAGGTTTTACAATGTACAGAAAAAAAATCGGAATCGCTCTCTGTTTGATGGCGCTGGCTTCGTTCCTGGTCCCTTCCATGACCAGTGCCGTGGATTCATGGTACGTGTGTTCGGTAGGTTATGTTGGGAAAAATGCGTCAGGAGAACTAAAATTTCGGCTTACCGAAGTTGGTGGGAGGTTTACAAGTCAAATCTGCGGCATAGCCGACGCAACACAGGCCAACCACTATATGGCGATTCTGCTGACCGCACAGGTAACGACCGCTAATGTCGGGGTCTGTACTTCCACTGCGATCCCCGTAGGAGGGCAGTCCGCCACTGTATTGGTAACTTGTGTCTATCTGCAGCAGTAGCGTCAGCGGCAGGAAGCTGAACAGACCATGGAACGTGGCGAATAAGCTTTCCGCTTGTCGCTGGAACTGCCGGACGAAATAGTCGTTTTGAAGAAATGCCAGGGAAGCGAGCTTTGGCGGCAGAGCGGACCTGGGTGCGATTCCAACACGCGGGCGGGCGCAGCAGGAAGGAGTCTCGATTCGAGGCCGAACCGTAGCGGTTATGCGAGATTTTTCAGTGGCCAAAGAGGATCAAAGGGAGCAAGGATGCGCCCGTGCGCCGGTGAATAATACCTAATCCCACGTGCGCCAATTTGGTCAGCCGAATATGAATGTTGGATGCCCTACCGAAGCAAACCGGTCGGGCATTTCTTTTGCTCGCACTTGCAGTCGGAGAGGGATCTTGGGCAGCGATATTTTCCCGTGCTCGAGCGCGTTTATCCGGGGTTCCAAATTGAAAGCACCGGCGTTGAAAAGTTCTTGGAGAATCGAATATTCGTGATGGAAGATACGATTTCACGTTCGATGCATGAGAAAAGGAGGTACAAGGACCGAACCGTGTTCTCGTAACGTTCTTGATCGGATCAGAAAGCCAAAACCCCTTCGTGCCGAACTCCAACGGTATCAATAGCTTCACTTCGAACTTAAGACCAGTTTTCAAACCATCGCTTATGCTTGGCTCTCGGAGTGTTTTTTAGAAAATGATTGAAACGCGAGCGACGAGGGCCTAATATGTTTTGGATTGAGCGCAAGACGACGCCTGTTCATGAGGCTCCCTTGCGAGGCATCGGGTATATCATGGCAATGGGGGGTATACTGATCAAAGTGCGATAGAGGAACCGAAAAGAATACCAGAGGCCCCTTGAGGCGTCCAAAGCGTGACCAAACCTCGAGACGAGAAAGAGGGGTGTGGAAGAACCGGCTACTCATATTTTTAGGCCTGCCATGGATGCGGCCTATTTCGATACCATTAACCAAGCTATTCTCCCTAGAGTTAAGAAAGACGGTAGAGCGCACTTCTACCTCCAAGCACTGGCGACTGCATTTTGAGAATGTTATGATGAGAGGCAGTGGAAGTCGGTCTCATTCGGACTCCTTAACTGAAATGGGGAGCCGGTTTACTTTCAGCACAAACAGTAGAATGCGTGCTTCGCTTTTTGTAGACAGTCACAGAAAGAACGACGGAAGAAAATAGTATGATGTGGAGAAGGCGTTCATTATATTCATGTCCGTCATCTAATCCATTTATTATGTCCGAGCAACCCACCCTCATCTTTTCCTCCTTGTCCCGATTGCCGTAACTTTGATTGGTGCTTACGTAAATCGGCTGGCGTTGATCGCTCTCCATATGAAAGATAAATTAGAGCAACTCCTTAGAAGCGATCGCTCCGATGCAGTACTATTAAGAGGTGCTACCGGTACTTTTCTAATTAATATTGTTGCCGCCGTCGTTGCCTTAGCCCTCCAAATTGTGCTTGCTCGGATGCTGGGCGCCGAAAGCTTCGGTCGGTACGTTTACGTAATGACCGTATTCAACTTCCTGGTTCTTTTTATGACACTGGGACAAGAGAGTACGACCCTTCGCTATCTGCCTCAGTACTTGGGACAAAAGGAGTGGGGGTTGCTTCGAGGCTTTCTTCGGCGGTCCGAGCAGATTGTTCTCGCTGCTACGGCCGCGGTCGGAATAGTGGCGGCAACTGGAATATGGATCTTCCGAGATTGGCTTGGGAGTGAGCTGTCGGATACGTTCATACTGATGTTTGGTTTCTTGCCTATTCTAATCTATCCGCAGATTCAGTCCGCCCAATTGAAAGCAATGAAAAAACCTGTTCTGGCTCAGCTGCAGAACCAGGTTCTTAAGCCTCTAGTTCTGGGTTTGACGCTGTTGGTCATGGTAGTCGTTCTGCACCGGTCTCCCACGGCGCCGAAGGCTATGATGGCGCATATTGTCGCGGCGGTGGCGGCGCTTGTAATGGCGGCCGCCTGTCTCGCCGGCATGAAGAAGAGTTTCCGATCTGCCGATCCGAATTACAGGACAAAAGAGTGGATACAGGTGGGCCTACAGATCGTGTTGATTGCCTGTTTCAATACGGTGCTAAATTATTGTGATACACTCATGATTGGGAGTATAAAGGGCACGACCGATGCGGGCATCTATTCGGCGGCTGTCCGGGCGGCTCACCTGATCGCTTTTGGTTTGGCCGCTGTGAACGTGATTCTTGCTCCGATGATTTCTGAACTGTATTCTCTGAATCGTATGTCGGAATTGCAGGGAACTGCTTGGGGTGCGTTATTGGTATCTTTGCCTGCATTGGTCGTCCTGCTGGTCTTTGGACATTGGGTTCTGACGTTGTTCGGACCAGAGTTCGGCAAAGGGTACTCAGCTCTGGTATGGCTTTCCTTAGGCCAATTCTTTAATGCTTTCTGCGGATCTGTTGGCCTGCTGTTAGTTATGACAGGCAAACAACAATATGTCACGGTTACGGTTGGAGCAAGCGCTTTACTGAATATAGTTCTGAACGCCATACTCATTCCGCCGTACGGCATGGTGGGAGGGGCAATTGCCACCTCCGTGACCATGATGATATGGAATGCGATACTTACTCTGACGGTCTACAGACAGCTAGGTATCAATCCCACGATTTTTGCCCGGCCATGTCGGATTCACAATCGTTGAGAAAGAGAGAAGACTTTCGGCCGCACCATATTGGCCGGAATCCGGGAGTTAAGCTTGACGTCATTGCGGAAGGTCGGATAGGGCATGGGAAAGTCCGACAACAAAGTCACAGTGGCCTATATAGTAGGGGCAGGTCGAAGCGGATCCACCGTTTTGGACACTATTCTTGGAAACCATTCCGAGGTGGAAAGTGTTGGAGAGTTGTGCAATCTGGTGCGTTCCGCTTGGCTCGGACCGGATTATTGCGCCTGTGGAGCACGTGGGTCTGAATGTCCTTTCTGGTCTGAAGTCCGACTGGATTGGATCCGGCGAACGGGCGCCAGTGACTTGAAAGAATTCAAAAAGCTTGAAGACGTTTTCGAACGTTCACGCTTTTTCTCTCGTCTTTTGAGAGGGTCTTTTGCACGGAAAGCTGAGTTCCAAGTCTATTCGAACTACGCGGTTTCTTTATTTCAAGCTATCAGCGAAGTGAGCGGAAAGAGGATTATCGTCGATTCGTCCAAGATTCCGGCTCGAGCTTTCGCGCTCTCTCGGATGCCGGGTGTTGACTTGAAACTGATACATCTTGTCAGGGACCCGAGAGGCCTTGCACGTTCTCTTCAAAAAGCATTTCGAAAAAACCTGCGAAG
This sequence comes from Deltaproteobacteria bacterium, assembly GCA_016208165.1. Taxonomy (NCBI): domain Bacteria; kingdom Pseudomonadati; phylum Myxococcota; class Myxococcia; species Deltaproteobacteria bacterium. The sequence goes on along the minus strand of JACQYL010000014.1, from coordinate 45,748 downwards.
TGGGGTAGCCAGAGACATGCGCCCTTTTCCGGTCTGGCGTGTGCCGCTTCCCTGGATCCGGGTGAATGTATGTTCATCCTGGCTCGTCAAAAGGGTGGGTCCCGGCAGAGGCCTGACCATCCGGTACGAAGATTTGATGGCCGATCATCGGGGTACGTTGGAGAAGCTCGGAAAACTCATGGGACTCGGCTACGAACCTGTGATCCGCACCATTGACTCGGGCGGTTCGATGAAGGTGGGGCACACCATAGCCGGAAATCGGGTTCGCATGGCGGGTTCGATACGGCTGCAAGCCGACGTGGAATGGGTGCAAAAGTTGTCGGACAGAGAAAAGGCGCTCGTGAGAACGTTGGCCGGATGGCATATGCGGAAGTACGGATACTGAAGTGTCACGAGGTGAGGAGGGCGGTCCGAGTACTCGGCGGATTGCGAGGAGACTCTTTGGTGTACGGGATTCCTTTTCCTTGGGGTTTTAGGATATCGGGTAAGGACGAAAAGACGTGTGCGGGATATTTGCAGTTATAACACCCGGTAAGCCGGTCGATGTCGAGACGTGTTTCAGGTCCGTCAGCCGTCTCTCACATAGAGGTCCCGACGGCTCCGGTATCGTGTTGGGGAGCCTGAGGGAGGGCCGATTTCGCTTCTTCCTGAACCCGACAATGGGTCAACTCACCGGGGAGCATGGGGCTTGCTGGGATGTGTTCTTGGGCCATCGCAGACTGTCCATTATAGACCTGTCCAATAATGCCTACCAGCCAATGGGAAACGAGGACGAGACCATATGGGTGGTCTTCAACGGGGAGATATACAATCATAGTGACTTACGTAGAGAACTGCTCCAATACGGCCACCGTTTCGCCACGGATCATTCGGATACCGAGGTGCTGGTGCATGGATACGAGGAATGGGGATCCGGCATACTGGACAGAATCAGAGGCATGTTTGCTTTTGCCCTACTCGACTATGGAAAAGGCTCTGTTTTGTTGGCCCGCGATCATTTCGGCAAGAAACCGCTATATGTGTATAACGACACGGAGACGATCGCATGGGCATCCGAACTGAAGGCTCTGTCGGCCTCGCGAGGAACGGACAATCAAATCTCCAGCGACGCCTTGTTGGACTTTCTGAGACTGGGATATATCCCGGCGCCAAGAACGATTCATTCCCGCGTGAGCAAGTTGAAAGCCGCCGAGGCCGCGGAGCTGAATCTGGCTTCGCCTTCCGATATGAGGAGGTTCACCTACTGGAATCTCGAATATCGTCCGGAATACCAAGGGGATGAAGATAGGTTCGGCGACGAATTTTCGGCCCGGCTTCGTGAAAGCGTGCGCCTGAGAATGATTTCCGATGTACCGTTAGGGGCCTTTTTATCCGGAGGGATCGATTCTTCGTCTATTGTCAAAGCGATGTCCGGGCTTTCCGATAGGCCGGTGCGAACATTCACGATCGGCTTCAATGAACGTGAGTATGATGAGAGTGTCTATGCAACACGGGTTTCCGAACACTACAAAGCGGAGCACCACTCTCGGACGATCACTCCCCAGCGTCTCCTGGAATACTTACCCAGGCTGTCGGAGATCTTCGATGAACCCTTTGCGGATTCGAGTGCGCTGCCGACTCTGGTGCTTTGCGAGATGACGCGGCAACTCGTTACAGTAGCCTTGACGGGAGACGGAGGTGATGAGTTACTCGCGGGATACACGCGTTATGCGGTCAATCTGACGCTGGGTAGGATCTTCGATAACGTCATCGGTGGTTCACTGTCAAAGTGTCTATCGCCTCTGACTCGCTTTTGGCCGGATCACGTGAAAGGAAAAGGGGTGATTTCGCTCTTTCACCCGGACCCAAGACTACGCTATGAAGAACTGATGGGTTCGCCTTGGCTGGTGAAACATTCTTTACTCAGACCGAGCGATGGACCATTCGACATGAGGTCCATATGGGATTTCAACGCTCCCTCCACCTTGGATCGGATGTGCAAAGCGGACATTCGGTTGTATGTACCCGAGGATCTCATGGTAAAGGTGGATCGGACCTCGATGGCGGTTTCGCTGGAGGCGCGTTGCCCTTTTCTCGACCATGAGCTGTTCGAATTTGTATCGAAGTCGCCAACAACCATGCGATTCAGAGGAGGAAACGGAAAAATTCCCCTTCGACGAGTACTTGCCCGCGATCTCGGAAGATCGTTCGTAGAAAGGCCCAAGAAAGGTTTTGCGGTGCCCTTGGGACACTGGTTCCGCAAAGAATTGCGGGAGGAACTATCGGATATATTGTGTTCTTCATCTTCCTTTGTCTCCACCTTGTTTCCAAATGGATTCCTACCGAGCCTTCTGAAAGCGCATCAGCACGGAAGCCGAAATCTGAGCAACCGTATCTGGCCTTTACTTGTGCTCGAGAAGTGGCATCGAACGTATGGCGGATCACTGTAGTTTCCAATTGGAACTGAAGCACATATAAACGATGACACCGTTTCTATCAGAGCCGACGTATTTCAGCATGACAATCGCCCGAATGGCAGTTTCTTTCCAATTAAGATCAACGTGGGCCCTATGAAAGAATGTTTGTGAGGAAGGACTTGCGATGACGGGGAGGGCCGCATCTCCGAGAATCTGCGCGCCAAAGGGGCCAATGGGATGATAGGCGAAAAAACCAAGGTGTTTCGCGGAGATCTGTATAGCGATCCGGACGATCGATCACCTTCGGTCAAGATCCTTCACGTGTTTGGCCGCATGAACCGGGGGGGCGCGGAGATGCGGACTCTGGAACTCATGAAGATGGTACAACCTTTGGGCCTACAGTTTCACTTCTACGTTTTGTCCGGGCAGCAAGGCGAACTTGATGATAGGATATATCAATTGGGCGGCCTCGTTCACTATCAACGGCTGAACATCATGTTTCCCGTTCGCTTTAAGCGGATTTTGTCGAGGCACAAGTTTGACGTGGTCCACTCGCACGTGTATTACTTCTCGGGCTACGTGTCAAAGTTGGCCGCGGAGGCCAAGATACCGGTCCGCATCGCCCACTTCCGCAGCGTGCGAGACTATCACGGAGAAAGACTGCACAGGAAATTGTACCGGCGCCTGATGAAGCATTGGATAGACCGGTATGCAACTCATATCCTGGCGGTAAGCAAAAGTGCTATGGATGCCTCATGGGGGGAGGATTGGCGGTCGGATCGCCGATGCAGGGTCATCTACAACGGCTTGGATACTGCGTCCTTTACCGGGTCCCGAAATAAATCTGGTGTATTGAGTGAGCTTGCTTTGCCCCTGGACTGCCATTTGATTGCGCACGTCGGAAGAATGAGTCGCCCTAAGAACCACGAGAGGGTGATTAGTATCTTTAGCAAGATTCATTCACTAGAGCCCAAATCGCGCCTGCTTCTGATCGGCCGGAGTGACAACGACATTGAGGTCCGGCTTAGAAAACGTGTGAATCAGCTTGGACTTGCGTCTCGGGTAGTGTTCTTGGGCGAGCGAATGGACGTTCCACGTTTGCTAAAAGCTGCAGACCTCATGATTCTTCCCTCGCTTTGGGAAGGCCTTCCAGGCGTGTGTCTCGAGGCCTGCGCGGCGGGAACGCCCGTTCTTGCGAGCGATCTTCCGGGTGTTCGCGAAATTGCGGATCACCTTCAAGATATACACTACCTCGGATTGGAGGAGGATGATTCGGTCTGGGCGTCGCTTGCCAAGAGGTTGCTCGGCGAACATCAGGTCAGAAGAAGCACCGACGCGGCGGTTCGTGAATTCTCCAAGAGCGTATTTTCCCTTGAGAACTGCATGAGAGCGCACCTAGAAGTTTGGAAGGCAAATTCCAAGTAATGAGTGCTTCCATGTATAGAAAAGCCGGAGAGATCGCCCTGATATTGGCATTTTCGGCTTCGGCCGGCTCGTTTTTCCTCGTTTGGTTATTTCGAGCGTATTGGGACACGCCGCTCCGTTTCATCAGTTACGCGTTATACGCGCCCGCAGTGTTGTTAGGTTGCTGGAGTTACCTGCGGGTTAAGTCCTTTGCAAGGGCATGGCCGGTGGTTGGATGCGTTTTATGGCCGCTTCTCGCTATCTTATGGACAGATCCAACGGAAACGGGGAGGGCCATGATCCTCTTTTTCCATATGGCTTGCGTGCTGCCAATCGCTTCCCTGATCGTCGAACTAGACTACTCGAGGCAATGTGCGTATGCGCTCGTTGTACTAAGTACTGCGGCGCTCGCTTTTCTCTGTTTCTTACACTACGGTGATACAATCAATCTGGTCAAATTCAACGTGGGTTACCTGAGAGACGAGATGGGAGGGAGGGATTTGGCGAACCCCAACGCCGTTGGGAGCCAAATGGGACTTGCCGTATTGCTTTCTCTTAGCTTCTGTTTCGGGCAGTTCAGGAACAAAGACAAGACTTGGTTGAGATCTAGGGCCAAGAGTCTAGTCTGGGCGCTGGTGATTCTATTCCTCGTTCTCGGAGCCATTCTGACGCGATCGAGAGAGGCCTTTGTGCTGGTTCTTCTGCCGTCTTATTTGATCGTCTTCCATTCTCGAAGGCACAGTAGACGTAAGGTTGCCGCGGTCTTCTTGTTGATACTCACAGGGGCGATTATTCCGTTCACGGCATTAGGGGATGCTTTCGTTGACCTTGGCAGGCGGTTCGCGAACGTCGAGGAACTGGTAACACTGAGCGATCGAACCGATATTTGGAGATTTGGAGCAGATGTACTGCAGACCGGGCCTAAGAACCTGCTCATCGGCGCGGGAACAGGGTCGGCCGATAAGGCGCTCGGTGCTCAAGGATACTATTTCGCAGGTAGTAAATTGGGCGATGATGGAATTGTCCGTTTGAATGCACATAACACTTACGTTGAATGGCTCGTATCATTCGGTTTTGTGGGATTCGCTCTGGGTATGAGTCTCTTGTTTGCGGTGGTGAAGAGGGCCTGGAAGTGGGACAAAAGGCAGGGAACCATGTTCAGGAGAGCGCTGGTGCTCTTCTGCGTCCTAAGTGCTGCCGCCTCCGTCACTTATCGATCTTTCTTATGGCCGGCCTTGGGCAGCCTGATATTGGCTGTGCTGACCGACACGGGGCTGCGACACCCCCATGCTCAAGATCGGCTCACCCCAAGCCTCGACGGACGGCCCCCCGCTTCCACGGGATGACGTTATGGATCTTGCGGTCACCACGGAATATCGTTTTCGACGCACACCCGACGGCCGAGTGTGGACAGCGGCGAATTTTGACCACGGGTTTTGGTCTCGCTACCTGGAAGTGTTTGAACGGGTTCGAGTGGTAGCGAGGATTGAAGAGGTTTTGACCGTTTCGGAAAACTGTAAGGAGTCTACGGGCGAGCACGTTGCCTTCACTCCATTGCCTTATTACAAAGGGTCGAAAGCCTTTGTGCGACGCTATCCGGAGCTGAGAAAAAGGATTAAAGAAGTAGCCGAATCGCGGGACGCCTTCATCCTGAGAGTGCCGTCCACTTTGGCCGGTAGGCTGGCAGTTAGGCTTAAACGGTCCGGACACCCCTATGGCGCTGAGGTCGTGGGGGATCCACATGGAGTTTTTTCGCCCGGAGCTGTTAATCATCCATTGCGCTCGTTCCTCCGAAGGTGGTTCGGGAGGGAAATGGCCGTACTGATCCGAGGCGCCTGCTCGACGGCCTATGTTACAAGGAACGCACTACAGCGCAGGTACCCCTCGAGCCCAAACGTATTCACCACTCATTTTTCCAGTATTGTTTTGAAGGACAGGGACCTGGCCACAGAGATCCGGTCGCGGAAAGAAGCGAAACAACGGTATCGACTCATAAGTGTGGGGTCCCTCGAACAGCCTTACAAAGGAATGGATGTGCTGATCGATGCCGTGGTCGTGTGTGCGCGATCGGGGTTGGATTTGGAGCTGAAGCTCGTGGGAGACGGCAGATATCGGAACATGTTGGAGGACAGAGTGTCTGCCAAAGGCTTGAAGAGCGTCGTTGAGTTCACGGGCGAGCTGCCCGGTAGTTGCGCCGTTCGAGAACAATTGGATCGAGCGGACCTATTCGTCATGGCTTCCCGTACGGAGGGATTGCCACAGGCCATGATCGAAGCGATGGCCAGAGGCTTGCCCTGCATTGGGACCAATGTGGGCGGCATACCTGAATTACTTCCGAAAGAAGCCTTGGTCCCTCCAGGTGAAGTCGGGGCTCTGGCGACCAAGATCCGGGAAATGATAACCGATCCTCAACGAATGCGTAACGAGTCCAGGCGAAATCTGGAAGAGGCAAGGCAATATCGGGAAACATTGCTTCGCGCGAGAAGGGTGGAATTCTACGACCACGTCATGCGGCAGAATGAGCAATGGCTCCGGACAACAAGGCGGGACATACGGAGGGACGTTCGATCTGCGTGACCACGTATTCATCTGTGGCGGGCGGGAATATAGACGCCGTGTTTTTGAACGTCAAGTTCAGGGCGCGAAAAGCCGAAGAGGCTATGTATTCCATAGGTCGCCCCGCGCTTCAGGGTTCACCCTCAATCGGGGAATCGCATAAGTGAAGATTCTCCACTTGTTGAAGACTTCACTGGGCGCAGCTTGGGCTTTGCGTCAAATGAGGGAGTTGGTGCGCCTTGGGGTTGAAGTCCACGTTGCCTTACCGGGTGGTGGGCCGCTGATTGACAAGTGTCAAGAGAGTGGAATACACACGCATGTGGATCAGTTTGATTTCCCGGTAGGTCGTCCCTGGAGGCTGGCGCCGAAAATCCGCAGCCTTCGCCGTCTTGTAAAGGAGATAGCGCCCGACCTGATTCACAGCCACTTCGTTGGAACCACCCTTACGATGCGGACGGCTCTGAGGGGGTACTCCGGCGTTCCTCGGGTGTTCCAGGTCCCAGGTCCCCTGCACCTCGAATATCCTTTTTTTAGTCACGCGGAAATGGCATTGGCGGACCGGAGGGATTATTGGATTGCCTCCTGCCGGTGGACCCGGAATCGATACCTCGAACTAGGCATCCCGCGGGATCGTGTTTTCCTCTCATACTATGGCGTTGATCTGAATCAATTCACAACCGGGAACCGCGGGACTCTTCGCGCTGAACTGGGGCTCGCATCCGATACGAAAATGGTAGGCATGGTGGCCTTCATGTATGCGCCGAAAAGGTACCTGGGACAAACCCGGGGGCTTAAGGGCCACGAGGATTTGATCGACGCCATCCGTATCTGCCTCGATCGGGGCGTCAGGCTCACGGGGATATTTGTCGGAGGCCCATGGAACAACTGCATCGAATACGAAGGCAAATTAAGACGATATGCGGAACTGAAGTGCGGGGATTATGTCCGTTTCCTTGGGACTCGTTCGGATATCGCAAATCTCTATTCGGGCATGGACCTTGCCGTACATCCGTCCCATTCGGAAAACGTGGGAGGCGCCCTGGAGTCTCTGCTCATGGGAGTTCCGACCATAGCCGCTAATGTGGGCGGAATTCCCGACCTGGTCTCTCATGGCGAAACCGGTTGGCTTGTTCCCGCGAAAAACCCGCCGAAACTTGCAGCGACTATTGGATACGCATTGGAACACCTTGAAGCCGGTAAGGAGATGGCCCTGGTCGGGAGAGAACGAGCCATGAAGCTTTTTGATGCAGAGCGGACTTCAAAGGAAATATACGATATCTACACGCGTATTTTAAAGTACTCTTAACCTGCTCAATTTCATCTGCAGTCAGGAAAAGGGGCACGGATCAAGGAATTACGGCTTTGCATCGATCCCCGCCAGATAGGACGCAGATCGTTAAGCGTCTCCTCGACATCCTGTCCGGAGTGGCGTGTCTCGTGGCCGTTGCGCCTTTTTTGTGCATCATCTACCTGTCCATTCGGACAAGCATGGGGTCTCCGGCGCTGTTTCGGCAAATCCGAGCAGGATTGCATGGCAGGCCGTTCATGATGTATAAGTTTCGAACCATGCTGGAGTTGCGGGATCCCCAAGGCCGGTTGCTTCCGGATGGAGCGCGCCTGACCTCTTTGGGGCGTGTTTTGCGACGGACCAGTCTGGACGAGCTTCCCGAGTTGTTTAACGTTCTTAAGGGGGACATGAGTCTGGTGGGGCCGCGTCCACTCCTTACTGAATATTTGGGGCGATACTCGCCGACAGAGGCTCGGCGACATGAGGTCAGACCGGGGATTACCGGATGGGCTCAGGTAAACGGCAGAAATGCCATTTCCTGGGAGGATAAATTCAAATTGGATGTTTGGTACGTAGAACATTTTAGCTTGGCCCTTGATCTCAAGATACTTTGGATGACGTTTGTCGGCGTTGTCAGTCAGGAAGGAATCAACGCTGAAGGGCACGTTACTATGCCTGTTTTTCTGGGGTCCCAAGGCAGGGAAGGGTCCGAGCACTAATGGATAAATCAGTAATTGTGGTCGGAGCCGGCGGACATGCCAAAGTAGTCATAAGCACTCTTAGAGAGGCGGGATATACAGTGCCGGCGGCCTATGACGACGACGAGGCCAAATGGGGTAAGGATGTTTTAGGAGTCCCGATCTTGGGCCCTATTCGCTGTCTCGAGACTGCAACCAATAACCTGCGAGCAGTGATCGCCGTAGGCGAAAACCTTTTGCGAAAGACGATCTCGAAGCGACTGTTTCTTAATTGGGTATCCGTAATTCATCCCAAAGCCTATGTTCATGAATCTGCAAATCTTGGGGCAGGTACCGTCGTATTTGCGGGTGCGGTAATACAGCCCGAGGCAGACATTGGCGAGCATGTGATCGTCAACACGGGAGCGACGATTGATCACGATTGCAGGATCGGTTCGTATGCGCATTTGGGCCCCGGGGCGCACTTGTCGGGCGGAGTCGAAATAGGCGAAGGTGTGCTGCTGGGTATTTCCAGCGCGGTGCTTCCGGGTATGCGGGTCGGCCAATGGAGCGTGGTTGGGGGTGGTGGGGTTGTGATACGGAATGTCCCTTCGAATGTCAAGGTGGCGGGTGTTCCTGCCGAGGAGACCAAATCAACATTATGACCAATTCAATCTCCATGTCCTCCCCGGACATGAACGAAGAGGATTTGAAGGCCGTTCGGGATGTACTGATGAGCGGGCGTCTTGCCTTGGGCAACAGGGTGAAGACCTTCGAAGCATTAACGGCCCGGTACGTGGGCGTTGGTCATGCGGTGGCCGTCAGCTCCGGCACCTCGGCGTTGCATCTGATCGTCAGATGTCTGGGAATCGGTCCCGGCGACGAAGTGCTCGTCCCTTCGTTCACGTTTGCGGCCAGCGTTAACGCCATTCTGTACGAAGGAGCCATGCCTGTCTTCGTCGACATCGATCCGGATACCTACAACGTGCACCCCGAGTGTCTCGTAGATCGCATCAGTTCTCGAACCAAGGCGGTCATGGTGGTGGATGTTTTCGGACATCCGGCGGAATGGGATGACATACTTCGTGTGGCTGAAAAACATGAGTTGAAAGTCATAGACGACAGTTGCGAAGCTCTGGGATCCGAATATAAAGGCCGCAAGGTCGGCTGTTTCGGCGACGCGGCGGCATTCGCTTTTTATCCCAACAAACAGATCACCACGGGCGAAGGGGGTATGATCGTAACCGACAATGCGGACATCGCTCGTTTGGCCCGGAGTCTGCACAATCAAGGTCGTGGAGAAATGGGTGCGTGGCTTGAACACGTGCACCTTGGCTACAATTACCGGATGGACGAGATGTCGGCCGCGCTGGGAGCTTCACAGATGAGCCGTGTGGAAGAGTTCATCAGAAAACGGCAACGGGTCGCAGGCTTTTATACGGAGCGTCTTTCAGGAAAGGCCTGGGTTCGCCCTCCCGTGGTCAGGCCCCACGTCCGGATGAGTTGGTTTGTTTACGTGGCTACCTTGGCCGAAGGCATTAACAGGGATGGGGTGATGGAGGCAATGGAGTCAGCGGGGATTCCGGTCAGAAATTACTTTCCTCCCGTGCACTTGCAGCCCTATATCCGCCAACGTTTTGGATACGCGGGTGGCGAGTTACCCGTCACGGAGTCCGTGGCACGCAGGACAGTTGCTTTGCCTTTTCACAACAACCTTTCGGAAGTTGAAGTGGAAACGGTAGTTGACACACTTGAAAAAGCCGTAATGCAGCATTCGCATTAAGACGTGGGCCGCGTTTGTGGTCATCGATTCTCGATTGGGAATGCTTTGCTCGTCAGGATTGCATCACTTTGAAAACCACTAAAAAAACAGAACGGATCTGGGCGCGGGTTAGCAGTCCGCAGTTATTGCGCACCATTTCCATGTTGACTTTGGACTCGGCGATCGCGGCGTTCAGTTTATGGATGGCCTATCAGCTTCGATTTGAGGCGCAGGTCCCCTTGCGATTCGCGTCATTAATCCCTCAGCTGGCAGTGTTGTTGGTGGCGTCGAGATTGTCGGCTAATTTCATGTTCAATCTGCATCGATGGTCCTTCAAGCTGTCAGGCCTCTACGACGCCATACGGATCGGTGTGGCCGGCCTGTTGGGTTCGGGCATTTTCATGATATGCCTCTATTTTCTTCGCATCGAACTCACTTCTTTCGCTTCCGGTCCTCCCCGTTCCGTGCTCGTGATGGAATTTTTCATCACCACCACACTCATGGGAGCCATACGTTTTTCGCCCCGGCTGGCGAAAATGTACCGAGTCGAGCAGGCCTTGGCTCGGAACAGCAGTCTCGAGCGAACTTTAATTGTCGGCGCCGGCGCCACGGGGGAGCAACTTCTGCGTGACCTGCTGCGCTCTGACGCCCATTACTATAAAGTCGTCGGATTCGTGGACGACGATCGAAGGAAGCAGGGCACGTATTTGAGCGGAAGGCCGGTGCTCGGCCTGATAGCTGATCTGCCTGCCATCGTAAAACGTCACGAAGTGGGTACGATCCTGATTGCCATGCCGCGAGTTCCGGCCAAGCGGATCCGAGAGATCCTGGCTACGTGCTCGGAACTGAAACTTCGTTTCAAGATTCTCCCGGTGTCATATGTCTACCTCCAAGATCATTCATCCCGGCCTGCACTGACGGATCTGTCGCCGGAGGATTTGCTTCCGCGTCAGGAGGTAGATCTTAAAGAAAGCAGTATCGGTGAGGCGATTGAAGGCAGGTGCGTTATGGTTACGGGCGCGGGAGGATCCATCGGAGGCGAGATCTGCAGGCAGCTTCTCAAAAACCGCGTCAAAACGCTTTTCATGCTGGATACGAATGAAAACGAGCTGTATTTGAGATCACGCTCCTTTCAGGGGGAGTTTCCAAGCTCCCGCATCGTGACGTCCGTTGCAGACGTTCGGGGCCTTCGTCGGGTCGAAAGATTATTCTCGGAATTCCGACCTCAAGATGTGTTTCACGCCGCGGCTCATAAACATGTCCCACTCATGGAAGCGGCCCCAGACGAGGCGGTGACCAACAATGTACTGGGAACGTATAACGTGGCCCGGATGGCGCACGAGTATGGAGCCCAACGATTTGTTTTTATCTCTACGGACAAGGCCGTGAAACCATCCAGTGTGATGGGCGCCACCAAGCGGATCGGCGAAATGGTGGTTCGCACCATAGGCAAGCATTCCGACACGAAATTCTCGGTCGTGCGCTTTGGCAACGTGTTGGGTTCAGCCGGTTCCGTGGTTCCTCTCTTTCGCCAACAGATCGCAGCCGGCGGCCCTGTAACCGTCACGGATCCGGAAGTGAGGCGGTATTTCATGACCATCGGGGAAGCCGTAGGCTTAGTGTTGCAAGCGGCGTACCGGGATTTCGGGGAACTATGCATTTTGGACATGGGCGAGCAGATTCGCATCCTGGACCTGGCTCGCCATATGATTACGATGGCAGGGTTTGTACCCGAAAAAGACGTGCCCATTGCATTCACCGGGCTACGGCCCGGGGAAAAGCTGTACGAACAACTGATGACCGAGGAAGAAGAGAGCACCTACCGGGTCGATTCCAAAATTTTCGTGGCATGCAGTCCCGAGCCTCCCGCTGATTTTGTGGAAGTTATAGAGGAACTCATTGCCGTTGCGGAACGGGGAGAAGACGAGGAAGTGCTGGCCCTGCTAAAGAAGTTGGTTCCGAGCTACTCGCCGGGAGGAGAAGGGACGCCGGCGACACGGGATGATCCTATCTGAAAGCGGGCGTTGGATATGAATGACGCCGGCGTCCGTCTATCGGCTCTGAGTGGGTGTTACGTTTCCAAGCGCTTGGTATACCGTCATTTTTTAAGGTTATGACGTGAAGTTGAATGCGGTACGCATTCCAACATGTCTTGATGATCTGCAGGCCGTGTTTGCGGAGTTCCGTTTACCGGTGTTCGGCGCCAATCTGTTAAGACGAAAGCCCATCGGCGCGCTTACCCCTTTCCGCTTTCTTTGATCTCATATGAACATTAGATGCTCGCAGATTATTGGGTTTCACCATTCTATCCGAATTTGGGCGGTTACGCTGGGCTTGTTTCTGTTGAGTGCGGGGTTGTACCGCTTTTCGCTGGATTACGTGCGAGTACTGACTGCTTTCCTGTTTTTCATTCTATTGCCGGGTATTTGCTTCAGCGCCTGGGTATTTCAGGGCAAGGGCGACCTGCTGGAGAAGACGGCTACGGCGTTTGGTTGCGGGATCACGTTTAACGCCCTTTTTTTCTTTGTTCGGGGCCTGGTTCGGTTTCCGGTGCATTATTTTTCCAGCGCTTACCTCCTATCAGCCATCATCCTTGTGGTGCTGCTCCTCACTGTTTCTCCAGGCAAGACTCGGAGATCGCTTCGTCGCTGGTTCCAGATGGACGAGATCCCATCAGGCCCTTTATCTTGCGTCGTGCTGCTTTGCGTCATTCTATTGTTCAATGAAAACGCTTTACTCCTTACTTCCGACAGCCTGGTATATCTTCCTCAAATCGTCGAGTGGCAACAAAGCGAGGCATTCGGCGTCGACCTGGATACTGATTTCATAACGCTTTTGGGAAGAACTCGCCTCTACCGAATGGTGATACAACCGTTCTTGTTGGATGTTACAGGCACTGTTCCAGTGGTTAGCTATAAGATACTGGCAAGCATCTTAGGATATGTGTTTGCCTGTTCTTTTTATTTTTTTCTGAAACGTATCTGGGACAATAGAACGTTCGTAATGATAGGGATGTTGTTGTTTCTATGTCATTTTGGAGGGTTTTGGTTCAATTTTATACACTCGAACTATTCCTGGTTCATGGCGTGGAGCCTCTACTTTATCTCGATAGCATTGGTGCTCGACTTCTTCAATAACGGTAGCAGAAGAAGGTTGATCATTCCAGTTACAATGTCATCCATCACAGTATTATTCCACGGAGCTTTTTCCCTGATGACAGCCTTAAGTGCCTTGTCATTTATTGGATGTGTAATAATATTCAGCAAGAAATCAACAAAAGGGTTAAGGTATGGCGCGATACTTACGGTAATCATATTGTTCATAGGAACATTAATGGCGTATGGAATTGATGTGTTATGGGTGAGGCTTCCAATTTTGGATCATATGGGGTTTTACAACACGCAGAGCCGTTTCCGTGGACTTGTGGATGCCCTAGGACGGGGCTATGTAGTCAATCCCTTCTCCGGCCCCGTGCTCTTTTCAGGTCTCTGGGGTTTGTTATCCGTCGCCTTCCTGCCGATGATTGCCATGAACAGGCGCCGGTTGAGCGGAAGTGCAGCTATATTTCTCATCTCCAACACCGTTTTTCCCTTAGCCGTGTTGTTCAATCCGATCTTGGTATCCGTTATGTTGCCCGTGTTCACTTCCGACGGCGTCGAGCGCTTGATTTTTACCCTGCCCTATATAGCCGTTGTGGCAGTGACCGTGACGTTCTTCATGGAGAGATGGCAAGCGAATCCCAAGGACGCCAAAGCGAAGATGAAGGCCATGGGGATCCTGACTCTTGTCTTGCTGACCGGGCTGCCTGTGTTTCTGTATCGGATATTGCTTCTGATGCCGTACGATTGGGGATACAAGGCTCAACCTTTCCTGCAGCGAGTCACCGGCCTGCCGACGGGCCCGTTCCGTTATAACCATCCGGCGCTTCTCCGTGCAATGGAATTCATCAAGAATCAGATCCGCCCCGAGGCCACATTTGTCACCGATCCTATTACTGCGGAGATGTTTCCTGTTTTACTGGCGAATCCGGTGCTCGAAGTGTGGAGAAACGAGAAGTTTCCCAGGAATCAGATCAAGGGTAGTCGGAGCATGGAGGCTCTGGGTTCCGAGTTGGGTATCCGGGGGACGGCTTCGCTCTTGCGAAACGCCGACTGTGAGTATGTTTTTATCAACAACTCCTTCAATGCATATACTGAAGAACAATACTTCAAAAGGTATAAGAACGCAGTGTCCCCGGTCTTTGATGTTGGAAAATTTCAAAAAAAACCGACTTGGTTTCGTTTGATATACGACCGAGAAGGAATCGTAATATTTAAATTTCTGAGAGAAAAATTCGAGCTTGATACCAGGAACGACGTTTTGCCGGAAATTATGTTCTTGATCACTTGCCCGACCAGTCAGAATCGATGATCATATGCTTGCATGGTTTCACCTATTTATTCGTTTAACAGAAGACCGATGAGCAGTGTCGCTATTGCTTTGATTCTATTATCATCCGTTCCAGGGTCGGTCGGGTTTCCGGAAAATTCAAACGCGCCCATGTCCGGTCCTCGATTGAGAAAAGAGTCGTTTATGCCGGGAATCAGGAGACCTTTATCGATCAGAGGGCTGTCGGGTTTCAGACTGTAGTCGCCGTTGGCCGAGCCGACAAAACGGGGATCCCCCTCGACGCCGTGGGCCTCGTGGCCGGTGGCTGTTGAAAGAGCGGACAGAGAAGAGTAGCTGTTTGTCCCCCAGGTCGCCAAATAGCCCCCAAAATAGGTCCGATAGTGGTTGTAATCCAGGTCTATGGGTTGATCTTGATTGGTGTTTCGAAGCGCATAGCTGCTGGCGGACCACGAGTTGTTACGGGCGAAAACGAGATCCCAGGTTCCCGGAGTGGCTATGTGGAAGCCGTACTTTTGCTGAAGGAGCGGATCCGTGTCACTGGTGTTGTGAAACAAGTAGATATGCCCGGAATGATCGTATGTGCCGAACTTGAACGAACTCCCGTTCCAGTCGGGATTGTTTCCCCTGCCCGTGCGGTAAATCAGGTTCCGGATGGCGTACGCCGGGCCTGTTTTGGCCGGGGCCAGTGAGATGCCCGTAAGCACATCGTGGATTTCGTTTTCCCAGACACGAATGTTGCTCGCCTGCCCATCGGATTCTATTCCATCGTCCACCATCGAGTAAATGAGGTTTTCATAAATGTCGGTTTCGTTGCTGATGCTGGTGGATTCCGCCGGACTCACCGAAAGGCCGTCAACTGCGTCGTGAAAGAGGTTGTACCGCACAACATTGCCGCGGCCGTTCAGGGGACTCGAAAAGGCAAGAAGACCGATCCGCGCCGCTTCGCCGGCTTTGGTCGAATCCCAGGGCCAGCCGGCCACGGTGTCATAGAATTCGTTGTACTGGATGACGTTGTTCCCGCAGTTGTTCCTCATGGCCAGGGAAACGTGATTCATGAAGAATATACAGTTTTCTACGAGTACATAGCTAGCATTGTAGATGGACACGGCTGTACCTCGAACTCCGAGGGCGCCGAAATAGCGAAAGGTCAAGCCTTGTACCGTAATGTAATCCCTCTCCACATCAAAGCCCAGCGCGTATCGGGAGACGGACATATCGGCGTTGTTCGGATCCGCGTCGTTATCCAGACGTACATAGAGCTCGGCGCCGTTGGCGTACAACCCGGGAATTCCCCAAATCAAATTCTGGAGATCGGCGAGGG
Source organism: Deltaproteobacteria bacterium (assembly GCA_016208165.1). NCBI lineage: Bacteria > Pseudomonadati > Myxococcota > Myxococcia > Deltaproteobacteria bacterium. The sequence goes on along the minus strand of JACQYL010000014.1, from coordinate 29,955 downwards.
ACTCGTAGGGATAGAGACGAATTCCATTTGCAGACACGGTATTCGGACTGACCGCGTTAACCGTGGTTTTATATATTCCGCCGCCGAAAGGGGTCCATTGGAAGACTTGTGGGTCCGACCCGTCGATTACAGGGCTTTCCCCCTGATAATTACGCACTACGATGGGAGCCTGAGCAGTGCCCGACCGCGGAAACCAAATGCTTCCGGTGTAGTACACCCCCCCGCGAAGGACCACTTCTTCCCCCGGGCCCGCTTGCGAAACGGCCTGAGCTAAATCGCACGGAGAAGCCGATGTGCAATCCACTCCCGTACCGTCCGGAGCCGCATAGAGCGATCGGGTGGGAGCGGGCAGGGATATTTCGGCCCGGGTGACGGAGGAGGAATTCAGCACAACGCCGTTCAGTATGCCGCCTTCGGGGTCGGTGAGGGTGACGCGCACATCGTACCCGACACCTGAGTCCAGCCGGAAAATACTTCCCACAAAGCGGGCGTCCGCCACTCTGGACAAAGGAAAGCCTTGCTTGTAGCTGCCGCCGGAAGGGCGGTATTGCAGGGACGCTACCGCACTCCGGTTCGGGTCGCTTCCCACGTCCAGTTGGACGATGACGCCCATGGAGTGGAACGTACCGTACAGCTCGAGGGTGGGGTTTGCGGCAGCCGACATGGGATAACCGACCAATAAGGCTAGAAAGATCAAAACGGCAACGATGGCGTATTTGCTGATCACTGAAACTACTCCTCTGTGAATTACTCGATTCCCGCTCCCGCGGAAACGACCGCCCGAGCGCGGAACGCACACGCCGCACTCATAAATGCATTCTTGTATACCCAAAATTTAGTCCGGATGCTTCGTTGCGTCAAGAAGGCCTGAAATATATATCGGCCGTATGAATACAATGTTTAGCATTATAATACAAAAAATCGCGTTTGAAAAGCCCATTACCCCGCTTCACGCTCCGGAATCAGTCGTAAACCCAGATATCCGGTCGGCAGGACAAGGAAAAACCTGGCGCTACATTGGAGTGATGCTGAAATATCGAAGAAGGGAGCAAATCGGACCCCCGGAATTTAACAAGATGCTTCAAGCCCTCCCCCTTTTCTTTGTCATGACGGACGCCTCCTCTTGAGAAGCCGGTAGTGTTTTCATCGAGATCCTGCACTCAGGATCCGAACGTATGATGATTCCCTTTTCCGAATGGCTGAAACGTACTGACGGACATCGTCCGATATTTCTTCCTGACCCTACTATTTTGCATGGATGCAGGGTTACCCGGCAGGCTGCGGATTCCCATTCGAACGGGTTCAAAAGCTTACTCGCCTCAAGCACTCCTTTCAAACTGTACTTGCCTAAAAGGGTCATCTTGTGTAATTATAAGAGTAGTCGACTCGGAAGCTAGAAGCATCATCGCCGTGATGCAGACTCGGCATCGGGTACCTGTGAAGTTCGTACGTTCCTGTTCTCATCTCCTTCTCCTTTGTGAATCAATCGATCGCCGCTCCCTTTCATTCTGCGCAAATTGGACCATCCAGATACGAAACAGCAGTACGGAACAAGCAGGGTGTCACATTTCCGGCGCAGGACTCGCGAGACCATTGGACCATTGGATTGGACGGTTTCTTGACGCCAATTGAGGTGGCAACGGCAGCGATTCATAACTGATACCGAGACCCGGGCTTGATTCTTCGCGGTGGTGACTCTTCTCCAGACGGTTGTATGTGGCCGGAAAACGCGAAGTGTTTTCCTTTTCTCGAAACCCTGGAACGGGTCTCTTGTAGTTCTCAGGAAGTGAAACGATAACCTTTTGCCGGAAGGAGATCAGCCATGGCGACGTACAAGGTGATTGAATTGGTTGGTTCGAGTTACGCTTCGTGGGAAGATGCGGCTAAAGAGGCGATTCAGACTGCTGCAAAGACGCTGCAGGATTTGAGGGTGGCGGAAGTGACCAGGATGGATCTGAAACTGGAGGATAACAACCGGGTTGTCTATCGTGTCAGGATGAAAGTGTCGTTCAAGATATTGAACTTGGAAACGCTCGGTGAGGTTTCGGGAGGTAAAGCTTACGCACAAGAGGAGGAGTAGCCGCGCAATCCGAAGGTTGGGAGCAAGAAGGTTAAACGTCACGACCGGGCCGTCCGACGAGTGTTTGTTGGACGTGTCCCGGACTGAGTGAAGGTTCGTCTTTTCCTCGCTTCTCTCTCGGGTCCAGGGGAGTCGCCCGATTCTCCGGAGCAGGCGTCCGATGGGTGAAGAGAGGGTCTTGCTAGTCAACACCGTGAAGTCTCACTGCTTGTCCTCGCAACCTCCGGTACACGTAAGAACGGCCGCTGAAAGGCGGCCGTTCTTACGTGTACCTATTCCGCGAGGGACGGTCATCCGTACTTCCTCTGTTCGAGCATTTCCATGAAAGCGTCGATGCGGCTGATGATTTGCGCGTGAGCGAAACGCCGGGGATCCACCTGGTCTGCGTCCAACATGAGGGCCGGAATACCAAGTTCTTTTTCGAAGGTGGTCTTATCCCGCGGATTCAGAATGACCGCCATCAACCGACACGTTGTCAGATTCCACAGGATGGCGCCGTCCGCTTTGTAATCTCGCACCCGGTCCCGGTTGTATTCGAGAAACTGCGAAAAAGTCGCCGTGTGCCCCATGCTTAGGAGGTACTTAATGGCTATGGATTCCAGAGGCTTGTCGGGGTCCAGTTGTCCGCACCATATCCGAGGATAAAGCTCCTCCACGGACAAGGCGCCGAACTTGTGAAGATAGTTGAAGAGGCCCATATTGAACCAGGGGGGAATGCCGTCAAAAATAATGCGGAAGCGTTCATTCTCGAGCACGCCTTTACCCTGATGGTTCCCGCCATGGTAACGGCAAAAAACACCAGTGTATTGAGGTCCTCGCCTCCCGCGGGACAAGGAACGGCTTTCCGCAGGTTGAAGATTTCGTTGTAATATTCTCCCATCCGCGCTGAATGGCCCACGCACTCCTTCAGTCGGTCGTAATCCATTTTTTGTCCCGTGTACTTTTCCAGGAACGCGATGTATTCCTTCAACTGAGCCACGCCATATTGTATGGCTTCCGGATCGAGCTGGTGTTTAACATGAGCCCCCCATTGTTCCTTATAGGCAATGGGGTTCTTGTCATACCTCGGAGGCATGACCGGAGCATCGATGGAGAAATAAGGAACATCGTAATGCTCGGCGGCCACCTTCATCCACAGTGGGTGAAGTCGGCAAAGGTTCTTGGCCGACACAACCATGTCCGGATCAGGGATGCGTATACGGGCCAGCGGTTTGGTCACTTCTTCGGGAAAGTCGCCTTTCATGAATCCATAGTGATTCTTGAAATAGGAGCACAGGTCCTCGGGCGCATTCAGACTTTCCGCCATTTCGATCAGAGGTATGGATAGCTGAGTCGCTCCGCATGCCGCGGAGAAGTTCTCCGGAAACATGGGAATGACGCCCATGGCGTAATCGATTTCTACGGGGTCCCAGCCCGTGTGATACACAATTTTCGCACTTCCGGTGGCTTTGGCTTCGTGTCCTCGTTTGTAGTACTGCAGAACGTTGGTAAACACCTCGTTGGAGACTTTCAGCGATTTTATCGATTTGGAGGTGGTTTTGCTGGATTCAGGATTACTCATGCTTAAGCTCCCTTGACAATTTCAAAAAAAGTTTCGAGTTTGGTCCTTAGCTGCCCCGCTCCCACGGTGGATTCGACTTCATGGTACAGAAAGGGGATGTTGTCTGCTTCCAGGCGATATCGTAGCGCCTGATAATCCACCAGGTGTGTGTCGCAAAAGCGCTGGAGGCCGAAAATCACGCCTTGCCCGCGGTTCTGTTTAATCTGTGCAGTGATAAAGTTGTATCGCTCGTCGAGTTTGCCGTCCTGATGCATACATGGACAGGCCAGCTTATTCAGATATCGGTCGGCCAGAGCGTCCATCGGATTTATCTTCTCGTTTACGGGATTGACAAAATAACGAGTTCCGATGCAGAGATCATCCGAGACCACCATGCCGCCCAACTCCTCAATGATGTCGAACATCTCCGTGTCCGGATAGGTCGACCCCGAGAGATGCACGCGCACTTGGACGCCGTCGACGCCGGACCCTGCCTTCAGCTCCTGGATGTAGTCCTTGAGCAGCTTGTTGTGCGTCTCTTTATCCATATAGAAAGAGGCGATGATCACTTTGGTAAAATCGGAACCGGACAGGAGGGGTTTCTGCCCTTTGCCCCTCAAGTCGTATAATTCTTTCAAGAGACGACGATTTTCATTGTAGACGGAAATGGCTCGTGAGAGGTCTGCGTCGGAAATGGATTTGCCGGCATACGCTTCGACGACTTTTCTGAATTCATCCAGCTCATAGCGAAAGAACTTCAGCGCCGGTCCGGAGTGAGCAATGTTCGGTCTGGAAATGAAATGATAGAACGGAAAGGGTTTGTAATATTCGAGTGCGCTGAAAAAGTTCTGGACCATATCACACGTGTTGGTGATGACAAATCCGTCCAGGTTGGAGAAACCTTCTCCGAGGGCCATTTCCATATTGGCTCGGGCGATGAAACATTGGGATGCCGGCTGAAGCGGCCCTGATTCGCCGGTCAGGCCCGGAGCACCGATGGCGCGGACCGGTATCATCCCCGCCGCATAGACGATTTCTTCCGGAAAGTTGGTGCAAGTAAAGCCGATGATGCGTTTCCCGGCCTCTTTCAGCTCTTGCACCACGGGGTTTTTGAGTGTCATGGGCTGATTCGCCCGCTCGAACTTTTCTATCATGACGCGTCCTTCCTGACTTTAAGTCGTGATGTAGTAAAGATCCGGCAACAGCCTCTCCAGCAATCGTTGAAAAGAACTTCATTTTCTAGCAGTGGGAAAAGGCCCATGTCAAGGCTATATTTCTTTCCCCAATGAGCACCGGCGTGGGTTTGCGCATGAGTCCGGGAAATTCCCGAGCGATTCTCAGAAACCGGTCTCAGACGGCCGAAACCGAGCAAAAGAATGGATGACGGCGGCGTTGAATACTTGATCAGCGCCTAAGATTGAATATCAATTCAGCGGGGCTTTTGTCAAGCTGAAGGGGGGAAATATGTTTAGACGAATTCAGGTGAAGGTTGTCCCCGGAACGCGCCGGCAGACTGAGCAAGCGGAGATCAAACAAGGTTTGCCTCGTCGTTGGGCGGGGGGCCGGAGAAACGGCGATCCGACGCCGTGGTGCGATAGGATACAAATCCGCGATACGTTAGGATCGTTGCCTCTTAACTTCCTGCAGTACGGCTTGCATCACAACGCCCGCTTTTTCGTGGATGACGACGTCCGCCTGGGAATCCATCTCCGTGGGAGTGTAGTTGATGATGACCAGTTTGGCGCCGGCGCTTTTGGCGATGAGAGGCATACTTGCCGCCGGGAATACCACCAGCGAGGAACCAATCACAATTAACAGGTCGCATTCGCGACTGCATCGATCGGCGCGCTCCATTTCCCGCAGAGGCATGGCCTCACCAAAGGAAACCGTGGCCGCTTTCAACAGCCCGCCGCATTTTTTGCAGTGAGGATCCTCTTCCCCGGCATCGATTCTCTCGAGTACGTCCGTGAGAGGGAGGCGGTCATCGCATTTCAGACATTTGGCGTATTTGATCGTTCCGTGAAGCTCGACAATACGGTCTTCGGAATTGCCGGCTACATGGTGTAGTCCGTCTATGTTTTGTGTAATCACGCAGGACAACTTCCCCATTTTTTCGAGTTCCGCAATCGCGTGATGCGCCGGATTGGGCTGGTAGTTGGCGGAGATCAATTCCTTCCTGAGTTGCCAGTTCCGCTTCCTCGCTTCTCTGTCTGAAACAAACCGTTGGATGGTGAAATCCTCGGGATCGTATCTGGACCAGATTCCGTCCGGGCTACGGAAGTCAGAGATGCCCGATTCCGTACTTACCCCTGCTCCCGTGAACACGACTACCTTATCCGATTCAAGGATCATTCGGGCGACTTGGGCGTAGACATTTTCCATGGAAACCTTCCCCTGTAAGGAATGTTCATCCCCGGCCATTAAAGCAAGGATAACAGAATCTGCTTTTTCATACAATGGCGCCATGGTAAGAAACAGGCGGTTGGGTCTCCGATGCGCTCCGGAAGGATACAGACGAAACGGCCGGGAGTCGGTTGAAAATAACATGCCTTCCGGATGGGAAAGCGCAGACCTATTGACGAACGAAAGCCAGGACTGTACATCTGAGGAACGTATCCAAACCGCTGCAGATGGAAGGAGGTTCCTTTGAAACAACATCGGATACAAGAACTTCAGAAAAACCTCGCGCGAAATACTATTGACGCGGTCGTCATCATGCAACCTCGGGATCTGTACTATTACAGTGGAACGGCCCAGCCGTGCAATCTGATCGTCCCACAAAAAGGGGATCCCGTCCTATTGGTCCGGAGAGGATGGTCATTTGTTTGCGAAGAGACCTGGATCGCGGACTACGAGAAAGGGGGAGGAGGGAAAAGCGTACTGAAAAAACTGAAGCAAATGGGAATAGACGGAGGGGTCGTGGGTGTGGAAATGGACGTGGTTCCCTACGCCTTGATCGACCGGATGAACTCGTTGCTGGAGCCGTATACGCTGGTGAACGCCTCCCCTTTGTTTCTCGAGCAACGTATGATCAAAGACCCCGAGGAAATCGAACGGATGCGGAAGGCGAGTCTTCGGTTCGATCTGCTCCACCGCACTATCAAAGAGCATCTTCGTCCCGGAATCCGCGAGGTGGATCTGTTCAGCAAGATTTTGGAAGTGGAAACTCGAAACGAGGCCGAGCAAATACTGTTCATACGCCGCTGGGACGACTGGCTTCCAGCCGCCGGCACCATTGTCAGCGGGGAAAACCTCTATCGCATATCCGGCCATGCGCACACGGTGACCGGAACCGGCTTGGGAGCCGCGCTTCCGTGGGGGCCGTCGACCCGGGAGATTCACGAAGGCGATCTGGTGGTGGCGGACTGCCCTTTGAATTATCGGGGCTACCACGTCGACAACGCCCGCACGTATGTTCTGGGCCAACCGAATAAAAGACAAGAGGATACCTATCGCTCCCTTCTCGAGGTGCAGGATAGCACCCTCAAACGGATACGTCCCGGTGTTCCGGTGAATGAGGTCTTCGAACATGCGATGGAAAAAGTGAAAGCGTCCGGCTTCGAGGCGTACTTCCAAGGCTACGGGGACTCTCAGGGGAAATATGTGGGTCACGGTGTGGGCCTCGAGGTAGATGAACCCCCGGTAATCGACTCCGACACCACCCTCCCCGTACAAACTCAAATGACGCTTGCCGTGGAATGCAAATTCATCATTCCGGACTTCGGCGCCGTATTCATCGAAGATACCGTGGTCGTACAGGAACAGGGGGTCGAGATTCTCACCCGATCGGAGCGCACGCTGGCGGTAGTCTGATTTCCGGCGCGGCCTGAACGTTTGACGCGACAAGGGAGACTTCCGCCAGGACCCGCATTATATCCGGGGTTTCCCGGTCGAACGATTCTATCGCGAGCTCAGATTGACTCGCATTTACGAGGGCGCCGGTGAAATTCAGCGCCTGGTCATTGCCAGGGAATGTCTAAAAGAGTGAGGTGAGTGATGAAGATTCAGACGGTGTTCATTGTGGGCAGCGGCCTTATGGGCTCGGGCATCGCACAGGTGTGCGCCCAGGCCGGCCTCCGGGTGATCCTGTGCGATGTCGCTCAAGGGCAGCTGGACAAGGCCCTGCAAACCATTTCCTGGTCCGCCGGCAAGTTCATTGAGAAGGGCGCGGTAGAGGGAACCCTGGACCAGGTCATGAATCGCGTTTCCACCACAACGGGCTATGTTCCCGCCGCTGAGGCGGATCTGGTTCTGGAGGCGGTTTTCGAAAACATCGATATAAAACGGGACGTTCTCGAAAAGCTGAAAGGGGTCGTTCGTCCAGACGCACTGATCGCCACCAACACCAGCGCGATCCCCATCACTGAGCTGGCGGCGTCGGTTGATCGTCCCCAACGGTTCCTGGGCCTGCACTTTTTCAGTCCCGTTCCCATGATGAAGGCCGTGGAAGTGATTCGGGGCATGTTTACCAGCGACGAAACCCTTTCGGCGGCCAGAGAACTTGCTGTTCAAATCGGAAAAGATCCCATTATGGTCAACCGCGACGTGGCCGGTTTTGTTATCAATCGGATCAACTTCCCATCCACCATCGAGGCCATGCGTCTGGTGGAAGCCGGGGTGGCTACGGTGGAGGACATAGACAAGGGACTCCGGCTGGCCTCCGGCCGCCGGATGGGCATCTTCGAGACCGGCGACATGGTGGGACTGGACGTCACCTATGGCGCGCTCATGGCAATGTATCGCGAGACCGGCGAGGAGCGCTGGTATCCACCCCTGTTGCTAAGACGAAAAGTGAAAGCCGGACAACTCGGCCGAAAGACAGGGGTCGGCTGGTACCGCTACGACAAAGACGGCAACCGTCTCGGCCCGGCCGAGCTATAAGGAGTGAAATCGTGAAAGAGGCAGTGATTGTTGGAGCATGCCGTACCCCTGTTGGTAGATTCGGGGGCGCCCTGAAGGCGGTCACCGATCGGGAATTGGGGACTCTGGTCATAAAAGAGGCTTTGAAACGGGCCGCCATTAGGCCCGACCAGGTCGAAGAAGTCATCTTCGCGCAACAGTATCGAACGGGTGTACTCCCTCCCAATATGGCCCGGCCTATTGCCGTGGACGCGGGCATTCCCATTCGAGTGCCCGAGTATACGGTAGCCAAGGCCTGCGGCGGTTCCCTAAAAACCGTGTTTCTGGCTGCTCAGTCCATAAAAGCGGGCGATGCCGACGTGATCGTCGCGGGTGGTCTCGAACACATGACCAATGCAGCGTACCTGCTGCCTACAGGGCGGTGGGGGGCTCGCCTGGGCCACGCGCAACTCATGGATCAGCTGGTGCTCTTTGACCCTATCAGCGGTAACACCATGGGCGAAACGGCTGAAAACGTGGCCGAGAAATACAAGGTCAGCCGGGAAGACCAGGATGCCTTCGCATTGCTCAGCCAGCAAAGGGCCAAGAGCGCCCTCGATCTGGGGCTGTTCGAACAGCAGATCGTGCCCGTACCCATACCCGCGAAAAAAGGTGAACCCGCTTATTTCACCGTAGACGAGCATCCTCGACCGGAAACCACGTTGCAGGGCCTGAGCAAACTCAAGCCCGTATTTCGGGAAGGCGGTACGGTCACAGCGGGTAATTCCAGTGGCATGAACGACGGAGCGGCAGCCATGGTGTTGGCTTCGCGGGACAAGGCCCGGGATCTGCAGCTCCAGCCCCTTGCCTCTATCGTCGGCTATGCATCCGTGGGAGTGGAACCTTCCATGATGGGCATCGGACCCGTGGATGCTACCCGTGAGGTGCTGAAGAGGACCGGGCTGACCATCGCCGATATCGACCTGGTGGAACTCAACGAGGCATTTTCCAGCCAATCCCTGGCCTGCATTCGCGAATTGGGTCTGGATGCGGACAGGGTCAATGTGAACGGCGGCGCCATAGCGCTGGGTCACCCTATCAGCGGCACGGGAGGAGTTATTCTCACCAAGCTGATGTACGAGATGCGGCGCAGGGGCTGTGAATTGGGTTTGGCCACCATGTGTCTGGGCGGCGGCCAGGGCGTGGCCCTGATCGTAAGAAACGAGGGTTAGAGATGCATGGGGAGCCTTTCTGAAGGAGGGTTCCCCATACCCTCCCAAGACTTCCGAATTGGGTCATCCCGAAGGCCGATGTCGGCCTACGGGATGACCCGGGGCTGCACGCTCTCTGTGGGGCCGAAAGTTCGGTCACGGGGAGTGGCCTGGAAACCACTCCCATTTCACGGGGGACCCGAGGACGCCTCCCGCCGGCTGGAGGACTCTTTGAAAAGGTTCTTTGGACACGTTGGTTTCCGGAGGTGATTTTGAACATCGCCACGCTGCTCGCCGATAGCGCCAAACGCGTTCCCCATCACCCAGCCGTGTTTTTCGATGGAAACACCGTCACGTATATAGACTTGGACCGGCGGAGCGATGCATTGGCCTGGGGCCTCAAGATGAACGGGCTCGAGCCGGGTCAGGTGTGCATTCTGATGCTGCCCAACTCCATCGAGTGGGTCACGGCCTACTATGCGCTGGCCAAGGTGGGAGCCGTCGTGGCGCCCGTGAACTTCCTGTACCGAACGGACGAGTTGCGGCATATATTCAGCGACTCGGGGGCGCGAGCGTTCATCGGCCACGCAGACCATCTCGGCTATGCCGGGCCGGTGCTCGAAGGCATGCCGCAGATCGAACTCCGTATCGCCGCCGGCCACGCGCCGCGGGCCTTCATGCCCCTCTCAGGGCTGTTTCATGAGAATGGGCCCTATCCGGTCTTTCCGGCGGCCGACGGAGATATCTGGGCGATCATCTACACATCCGGCACCACCGGGTTGCCCAAAGGAGCCATGCTGACCCACCTCAACCTCGCCGGCAATGCACGCACGATCAGCGACATGCGCTATACGGAGCCTCGCGACCTTTGCCTCGGGGTTTTGCCGTTGTTTCATATCTACGGCCAGACTTCCAGCCTCAACGCTTCGGTCTATCTGGGCCTCACCCTGCATCTTTGGGAACACTTCGACCCGGGACAGACCTTCAAAGCCATCGAGGACCTGGACAGCAGTTTCCTCATCGCCGTACCCACCATTTTCAACCGGTTGGCCGAAATGGCCGCGCAAAAGCCGCCCCGGCGCTCTTCATTGCGGTTTTGCATATCCGGCGGGGCTTCCATGCCGGTGGAAGTGCTCAAACGCTTTGAAGGACTGTTTAACACCGCCATCTACGAGGGCTACGGACTGACTGAATGCTCGCCGGTCTGCGTGGAGAACCCTTACAGATGTCCCTCGAGGCGAGGTGGGCGAACTGATCGTCCGGGGACCCGGAGTCATGAAGGGTTACCTGAACCAACCCGAGGCCACGGCCGCGGCCCTCAAGGGCGGCTGGCTGCACACCGGGGACATGGCGCGACAGGACGAGGACGGGTACATCTATATTGTAGATCGAAAAAAAGAACTCATCATCCGGGGCGGATACAACGTCTATCCCCGGGAGATCGAGGAAGTCCTGTACAAACATCCTGCTGTACTCGAGGCGGCTGTGGTGGGCGTGCCCAGCGAGGACCTGGGAGAAGAAGTGGCCGCCTTCGTTGTGGTTCGGCCCGGAGTAGCCGCCGACGAAAACGACATTCGAAGCTTTGTAAGGGAGCGGGTGGCTCCCTACAAGTATCCTAGGATCGTCCGGCTGATGGAGGAGTTGCCCAAGACCCACACCGGCAAGATTCTGAAGCGGCGGATCAAGCTCGATACTTGAGACCGGATCCCCGGGGATCGCTTCGCGGATGCCGGCAATACCATACCGTGGCTCCCAGCTCAGGTTCCATCCCCTCCGGTTCGGCGCGCCGTTCACTATCAACTCGGAAACAGCCTATATCACCCCGCCGTTCGGTTTCAACTTGTTCATCCCCGGAGGGAGTCGTACCTCGGCGGATCGACATGAGCGACGTCTCCCGATCCGCCTGTGCTTACGAACTGCTCCAGTTTCTTCGCCTGGGAATCGTGATGATCCGTCCCCAGCCGGCTCCCCGGCTCCTATCCGTAATGGTGGCTCGATGGAGTGGCGCCCGCTCTATAAGGTTCCCGTTCGTCCCTCTTCGAATCCGTATCCCGGTTCGGCCGAACCGCCAAGGCAGCGGCGTTTGTATTCGGCGATGTTGAACGACGATCAACGCGTTGCTATTGAACCGATTTACTCGTAACATGGCCATTGTATCCAAAACGTGACGGCCCGATTCGAGTTCGGGACCCGATCTATCCCTGATCCGGAAAGAGGGGACTCGGCCGGACCATACTCCTCGGCCTCCGGCCGGCTTTGGAAGACTACAGGAAGGGTTCTATGATGATCCATGGCGTCAGTCATCGAGGCTTCAAAAGGGATTCGAACGAGGATCGGTACCTTTGCCGGAAGCTGAATGACGGTTCCTTGCTCATGGCTGTCGCCGACGGCATGGGTGGACAGGCGGGCGGCGAGGTGGCCGCACAAATCGCTATCGACGTTATAGCCGAATTCGATCCCGCTCTCGAACCCGTAGAAGAACAGCTTGAGTCGCTGATCCGAGAAGCCGATTACAGAATACGGCGGAGGGCGGAGGAAAACACAGCGCTTGAGGGCATGGGGACCACGTTGACGATCGCCCTGGTCAAAGCGGGAGTCGCCTATTGGGCGCATTTGGGCGACAGCCGGCTTTACCTGTTCCGGGGACGCCGGCTTGCCGCCGTAACCGGAGATCATACCATACCCGGTTTTCTTCTGGCGGAAGGCAAGATTTCAAGGGAAGACGCCCGGGTTCACCCCATGAGAAGCGGCCTGCTGGATTGTGTCGGATGCGGCAGCCTGGATAAGGACTCGGGTGCATTCAACATATCTGAGGGTGACCTGCTCGTGCTGACAACGGATGGATTGCACGATTACGTATCCGAAGACACGATCCGTTCGATTCTGGATTCCGGCAAGAGCCTGGAGGACAGGTTTCGAGAACTCGTGAACGCCGCACTGGACGCGGGCGGTTATGATAACATAACCGTCGCGGGAGCGCAGTTCTGACGTTGAATGGGGGTAGGGACCCGAGGGTCCGATTGAACTGGAAACAGTCAACGATCACGGGCGGACTAGTGCAGGAACAGGTCTGACAACATGCTTGAAGCAGGGACAGTGCTGGACAACAAGTGGGTGATCCTCGAATCCCTCGGAAAAGGAGGAATGGGAGAGGTATATCGGGCCCACCAGTTGAATTTGAAGCGGGACGTGGCGATCAAGATCGTGTCGCGAGACTGGCTCGAGACGCTCGACGGGGATGAAGAGGAACTCGAGAACGCCCTTTCCAGGTTTCGGCGGGAGGTAAAGGCCACGGCTTCCATCCGACATCCGAACGTCATTCAGATTATTGACTACGGTTCAACAAAGGTGCGGATGGGCGGAGACGAAGTTCCCTTGGAGTATATCGCAATGGAGTACATTCCCGGCGCGACACTCCGGTTCACAATGTCGGAAGAGGGCTTTGAACCTGACGAAGAGCTCATGTCATCTTGGATAAAGGAATACTTCTTTCCCCTGCTCGAGGGCGTTGCAGCCATCCACGCTTCAGGAATGGTTCATCGGGATTTGAAACCGGAAAACGTTCTGATGGATGGAACCAATCCCAAGATAGTGGATTTCGGTCTAGCGGCCTCGCACTGTTTGGAGCCTATCACCGGATCGATCGACGTCAAAGGAACGGCGGCGTATATGTCTCCAGAACAATTCGTAGACCTCAAACGAACGGATGCAAGAACGGACATCTACGCGCTCGGCAAAATACTCTACGAGGCGATCGCCGGCAAAATGCCTCCCACGACCATTCCCTTCAGAACCGTGGAGCTGGAGCACCCGGAAAAGCCTCTTTTCAAAGAGTTGAATCAAATCATACGGACGGCCACCGCTGAAAAGAAAGAGGACAGATTCGAGTCGATGGGCGCTTTGCAAGCCGCCCTCAAAGAGGCTTTGACGGGGTGGGAAGCAAGCCGCGATCGGCAGGCGGGCGGTCCTAACGTTACGGTCGCGGCCGGTCTCCATCAGAAATGGATCTGGATCGGTATTTTCATCACGCTGTTGGCCGTTTCCGCCATGACCGTTTGGCACCTCTTAGGAAACCCCCAGTTATTCCGTGCTAAAGATACGGAACGGTCGAGCGTGATTCCAAAGGCGCCGGCAACCGTTGACGAAGAGAAGCGGCCCTCGGAAGTGGAAGAAAGACCCAAAACGGAACAGACGGTCGTGACTTCGAAGGCGCCGACCACCGTTGATGAGGAGAAATCGCCCAGGGAAGTTGAAAAAAGTCCGCGAACCGCTTCTCCACCGGATGATGTTCTGTCAGCCACGTTACGCGGAAAGGATGGAGCTGAACTCTATCTCGTTCCCGGCGGGACGGTGGCCGCCCCTCAGGACTTCGGTCCCCAAACGGGGAAGTCGGTCGATCTGCCGCCTTTCTACATGTCCGAAACGCTGGTGACGAACCACCAGTACGTCGAGTTCCTGAACGAAATGCTCTCGAAAATCGAAGTGGAGCAGGGTGTGGTTCGAGGAGACGGAAACATATGGCTGCTCCTGGGAGAGGTTGTTGGCGGTTACGATCCCATCGCATTCAGAGACGGAAGATTTCGTGTCACGGAAGCGGGTCATGCGTCCTGTCCCGTGGTGAGGGTCACAGCGTACGGAGCTTCCGCCTACGCGGCTTTTTGCGGCAGAAGGCTGCCCACGGATTTGGAATGGCTTCATGCCGTGAGGCTGGGGAAACCGGAACACCGGGAAGATGCGAAGGCGATTCAGGAGCCCGGGACGAAGAGCGGGACAACGAGCATGATGGAGCAGATGCATCCTCAGGCGCAGCCGTCCGCCGTCCGATCTCCGGAAGATCCGGCGTTTCCGTCCCCGGCGATGCTTTACCCTGCGAATGCCTTGGGAATTCGTGGGTTGAATCGAAACGTCGGCGAGTGGGGCATCCGGAAACGTCCCTCTGCATCGGAAAGCGGGGGCGATGCGAGTGAATATGTGATCCTGGCAGGTCAGGGAAAGGATTCGAAAGAGGCATCCGTGGTTCCGGGCCCTATTCCCCGCCAGCCCTGGGAGGCCTTCGAGGAAGTGGGTTTCCGCTGTGCGATGACTGCTTCAGCGCCTTCGACTGCGGGGCAGTAGAGGGAGGATTACGATTGCAGGTTTCGTTCGAAAAACTCGAGGGTGAGGCGCCAATTGTTGGCAAAGCCCTCCAACGACCAGATGTGACCTTCGTTTGGGACTAGTCTCAATTCAAAAGGCTTGTTGAGTTGTTCCAGGGCCTCGGCCAGACGTAACGTGTGCCGCACAGGCACCACGTCGTCCGCTTCCCCGTGAATCAGGAGCAGCGGACAGCGTATCCGGTCGACAAACAGGATGGAAGAACGGATGCGATACTCGTCGGGCGCCTGGTCCGGGAAGCCTCCGAACATGTCCGAAATCCACGGGTTCACGTTCACGTGGTCCACCATGTCCGTCGGCGTGCTCCAGAGCGCGCCCGCCCGAAAATAGTCGAACCGCTCCATGGCCAGGATGGCGTTGTGCGCCCCCCTCGAATATCCCATGATGCCCATCCCGGCCGGATCGATGTCGGGCCTGCCGAGCATCTCGTCGGCTAGATTCCCGATATCGGTGATTTCACCTTTTCCGTACTCCTGGCGCCCGCCCGATCCAGGATATCCCCGATGGATCATGGTTATGCCGACCATACCTCTCCGGGCCATTTGAACGGCCATGTGCTCATAAACGGGTTCATATCCACCGCCCGCGTGGTGAATCTGAACCGAGGCGCACGGCTTGTGTTCGCTTTCGGGTGAGGCCACGAAGACTTGGAGCCCTACGCCGTCACTGGTGAGGACAAAGCGCTCCTGGCGGACACCGTCGGTTCTCATTACAATTCCCGTGCTGCTTTAAGCGGATTCTTCGCGGGCTACATTTTGCCCCGCTCCGACCCCAGTTGTTTGAAAAAGTGCCCGATATGTTCGGGAGGCGTTCCGGCCGTTTCTCGCCGAGACAGACTGAGAGCCCCCGTGGGACAAGTACTCACACACAACCCGCACCCGATGCATCGGTCACTGTTGACGACGGCCAGGTCATCGTCCATTTGTATGGCTTCCATTTGACACCGGTCCACGCACGTCTCGCATCCTTCGCATGCATCGGAGTCCACCTCCGCGCAGAACGTCGCGTTTGCCACCAGCGCCGGTCGATCGAAGCGCTTCAGGCTATGGAGAAAGTCGCAACAGCACGAACAGCAGGCGCAAACGGCCACGGGGCGTTGGGAATTGGAAGGACTCAGCACCAGGCCCTCGCGGTCGCACATATCCAGGATCGACAGCGCCTCGTCAACGGAAACCTCGCGTCCCCAGCCGTTCTCGATATAGAACTTGGCCCCGGCCCCGAAGGCAAAACAGGTCTCCATCGGCCGTTTACAGGGATTGCCCAACAGTCCGGCTTTGACTCGACAGATGCAATCCGTCACGGAAATCAGCTTCTGTTGGCTTATCATGGATCGCACTTCCTCGTATTGATACACGCCGAGGTCGCTGTCCACGCTTTTGCTCACGGGCACCACCCGCAGGAAAGAGCTTTTGCCTTCCCCCCTGTGCAGTTCGTTATAAAAGGCCTCTTTGAGGTACTTGGCCTTTTTTTCGGCAAACTCCCGGTCCATGCGTTTTACGTGGTATTCGTAGATGCCCACGACAAAGGCTGCGCCGGAGAAGACGGTCTGTCCGTCTTTCTCGGATCGGAAAATGAGCCCCTTTTTGGACATGTCCATCAGCTTTTCCCGCATCCATTCGGCGTCTTTGCCGAGCCGTTCAGCCACAGCCTCTGCGGGTTCGGGTTTGAGACTCAAGGCGCAGGCGATTTCCGCTTCTTCAGGAGTAAACAGTTTTTGTAGAATCTCGAACTCCACGCCGAACTCATGAAGTATTACTTTCCTTTTGTTTATGCCCCACAGGCGCATTGCCCGCGAGAAAGCCGGGCCGGCATGGATGATGTTCCGATCACAGGGTATCCGGGAAACCGGCCCGAGACGGATTTCATAGGATTTCCCCCGGAGTGATTATCAAAAAAGTCCAGCGCCTCAACCAGGCAGCCCTATTTCACGATGGGCAGAACGGCTCGGAATTGGTCCGTGTTCGACCTTCGAACCCACTGGAAGATGACCATTTCCGTGGAAGTGATGACCGCTCCGGCGTCGCGAAACAGATCCACTGCGGTGATCCAGTCTTCTTTGAATCTGGATGCCACCGCATTCCGGACCAGGTGAACCTGATACCCGGATTGGATCAGATCCATTCCGGTCTGGAAAACGCATACATGGCTTTCCATCCCGGTGAGGATAATCTGTGAGCGATCGAACGAGCGTACCGTTTGTGGAAAGTCCCCTTCCAGGCACGCGCTGAAGTGTTCCTTCTGAAAAAAGGAAGCTTGCTTCAACATGGGGTCAAGCTGTGAAATCGTTGCGCCGAGTCCCTTTTTGTAGTGTTCGGTGACCAGAACCGGGATGTTGAGGACCGTTGCCGCGCGCACGAGCTGACTCACCCTGCGTACGGTTTCTTCCCATACGGATATGGCTTTCAGCATGGCCTCCTGTACGTCCACGACAAGCAACATACTTCGGTCGCGGTCCGCAATCATTGGATGACGCAAAGTGGGATACTCCCCTGGTGTGGGTTATTGGCGGAAACGATCTTCATTCCTAAAACGTGGCAGGGACGGACCGGACATCACCGGTTTCTCTCTACCTGCTGAAACGACCCCATGACGTCGGGCGCGCCGGGTTTTCCGGCCCCCGATGCTTCTCGACCCTAAGCCGATCTTCCCATTTGCAGAGCTCCGGGCATGTCCCCGGATTCTTTGAGCTTGTCGGAACAGACCTGCAGGGCTCGCAGCATCTGCATCTGCATGGCCCGATCCGGACCCAGGCAGTACGCCTCCTTGTAAGCCTGAAGGGCCTCAGCCCATCGTTTTTGGAATTTGAGGCAGTTGGCGATCTCCAACATGCAGTGGAGCTTCGTCTTGGAATTCTGCGCCATGCTCAAACGAAAATGCTCCATGGCTTCTTCCAGTCTTCCCAGGAACTCCAGTCGCCTTCCAAGGTAATACGTGACGCCCAACTCGTGAAAGGAGTTCTCGTACAGCTGCGACCCCGCCATCATGACGAACACGGCGGGAATTTTGAGAACCGGATGGGTAATGTTGACCACCAGGGGTTCGAATCCGATGCGCTGCAGGGCCGAGGTGCAACGCTCGAGTTCCTCGAGCAAATCTCCTGAAGACACATCCGGGAGCGACTGAATGGGAACGGCTTCACTATCATCGAACAGGTAAGTGGATTCGTTCCAATGCCGGAACTTCGGAAGAATTCCACCGGCGTAGTAGTCCTGCTTAAAATAGTCCACCGCCATCTGCTGGATCTCGGTCAGTACACGAATCAGGGCTTGTTCGGGATGGGTGGCCGTACCCGCGCAATAGACGATTTCGCTGTTGGGGAAGGTAGTTGGGTCGAACGCAATACCTGCTACGGTGGGAATGCCGGTGTCCAAACTGAAGTCCTTACATACGAGCTGTATATGGTTCCGCACGAATTTTCCGATCAAATCGCGCGCCACCGGGTTTCGGACCGTCTTTAGATCGATGGTGGGAACAGGATTCGCCTCAATGTTCACCACTGCGCTCACGTGCCGTTCCACCACTTCGCACAGCCCCTGGAGGATGGTTTCTTCCATGGTATTGCCGGCGCTCAGCCCATTGGTCCCCTGAATATCGGCAAACCACTCGTAAGGGAGCATGATGTCTTTATGCCGGACCAGGCTGTACGCCGGAACCCAGGCGAAAGGAAGAGACGAGAATTCCTCTTTGCATTCATCCGGCGCCGTAGCGTCCCGATTGGGCACTTTAAACAGATGGTCGAAAGGAATGAGATCACCCTCAGCTTCTCCTAGTGTGCCTTTCCGGTAGTTTTCGGGCCGGGGAAAATTCGCGTGGCTGAAACGCTCGACCATTTCCATCAAAGCGCTGGCGCGGCTCTGTTCGGGGGTAGGACCCTTACCCATGGTCTTTGGGGTGGGCGTGTTGCAGTCCTTTCCCACCTGGCACACGTATACGGGGATGTCCAGACGGCCGGAATCGATGCGGATCACCTCCTGGACCAGTTTGAGATCGAGACTTTCAAGCAGGCTTTCCAGGTTCCGGACCGTTTCCGAGGGCGGGATGGCCTTTTCGAGTCCCACGGTATGTCTTTTTGGAGTGTTTTTCAGTTGGACATTAGACTGTAGGTGTTTCGAGTGCTGCGTCATTGGTGCCCAGTTCTCTTTCTAAAAGTTGTTGATTCAACGCGAATGCTCTTTTCAGACTTCCTTTAGCACGGCCTACACGCGCCGCCCGGCGGGCCGGGGCCGGAGACCTTTGGACGGGAGACCCTGCACGGGGTCCGGGGGCATTCTTGATGAGGCGTCCCCGGCCCCGATGGTTACATGCGTACCGGACGGCGGGTTGGACCACTTGCTAACGGCGTCCGGAAGCGCTATGCCGGTTATCTCGCGCGCTTCAGGATAGCGCCCCATTTGACCAGCGCATTGGCCGCTGCGATCCAACCATGGGAGGATTCGTATACAGGCACTCCGATTTCTTCGATGGCCCGGTTCATTTTCTTGGTGTAGGGTCCTCCCGTGGCACCGCACAGGATCGGTTTATCCGATTTCCGGTTGATTCTGTCCAATGCTTCCACAATCCCTTCATCGAGGGGTGTGTCCTGAAACACGAACCAGTTCATGATGACATGTACATTGTCGTCTTTGAGCAGGCATTCCATGGCGAACGCGTAGTCGTCGGACGTTGCCGAGCCTGTTACGTCCACCGGATTCTTGCAGATATAGAAGGCCGGATAGTGCGCTTCCATTTCCTGGACGGACGATGGGTTCGGTCTGGCAATCTCTAGACCGTAACGATCGAACAGGTCTATGGCGTTGACCATGGGACCCGCTCCGTTACTGATCATGGATATTCAAGGCCCTTTTGCCGCCGGCTGCATGGAAAGCGCCTTGGTTACTCCCACCAGTTCCTCGTACGAGTCCACGGGCAGAATGCCCGCTTGTTTGAACGCACCCAAATAAACTCCGTAGGCGCCCCCATAAGCGCCGGTATGGGATTGGGCGGCCACGGCCGACCGCGAAGTTCGACCGGACTTATACAGCACGATGGGCTTCCGATGCCTGGAGATCACTTGTTTTGCCGCCTCGAGGAATTTGCGGCCGTCCCCCAGTCCTTCCACATAGGAACCGATGACTTTCGTGTTCTGATCCTCGGCCAGATAGAGGATCATGTCCGCCTCGTCCACGTCCACGCGGTTGCCGTAAGAAATCATTTTGCTGGCGCCCATGAGAGCGCATTCTTCGAGGAAACTGGCCCCATAGGTGCCGCTTTGAGTGATAAAGGAAATATTTCCGACCTTGGGCCTCACCATGCGTTCGTGAACCTGGAAAAAAGCGTCAAACCGGTTTTCCGCGTTGAAGCAACCGATGCAGTTGGGACCGATGACCCGGATGCCGTATTCCCGCGCTTTCAGATGGATTTCTCTTTCGAGCGCCGCCGCTTCGGCTCCCAATTCCTTCCCGCCGCCGGATACAATGAGTACGGCCGGAATGCCGAGGTCCTTGCATTGATCCAGAATACCGGGCACCAGGGCCAACCCCACGACGACCACGGCCAGATCGATCTTTTCGGGTATCTCCTGGAGGTTCTCGTAGCTCTTGAGTCCGAACACTTCCTTTCCGCCTTTTGTAATCGGAAAGACGTTTCCCTTGAATTCGTGATTGATCAAACTGTCCGCCACCGCGTTTCCGATTTTGCCCGGCGTAGTGGACGCTCCGATGAGAGCCACGTTCTTCGGCGCGAAGAATTTGTCCATGTTGGTGACATTGGGGCGTTCATCGCTGATCGTGGTTGCTTTTGGAACCTTGGAAAGGACGATTTTCGCATCCAGGGCCACGGCTTCCAACTCGTTGAGCAACACGGGATTGAAGTCCACGGTGTCATACAGGCCTGCGGCGTCCACGCCGAATTGTCCGATTTTCAGCATGGCCTCGATCAGGGCGCCTTCGGCGAGAGGAGGCTTTCCCCGGAACCCGCGCATCAGGATTTTGCCCTTGATCTCCTCGATCATGGCCTGGATATCTTCCCGTGTTGCGGGGAGTACCCGGAACGTCACATCGTTCAGCAGGTGAATATAGACGCCTCCGGTGCCTAACATGAGAACAGGGCCGAAATAGGGGTCGTTTTGGAGTCCGATAATCAGTTCCATATCGCCCTGAATCATTTCTTCGACCAGAAAGCCTTCCAAGGTTTCCGCCCGCTTGGACAAATTGCTCTCAATACGGTCGCAAGCGTTCTTCACTTCTTCGGGGGAGGCCAGATTCAGCGCCACGCCGCTCAGTTCCGTTTTGTGGAGGATCTCGGGGGAAACCGCTTTTACGACAACGGGAAATCCCACTTGTTTTGCGAATTGGACGGCCTCGCCGGCGGTTTTCGCCAAGGATCCTTCAGGCACGCTGACCCCGTACTCTTTGATGATCTTTTTGGATACGTGTTCCGGAACAATCGTCGCACCCTGTGAGGCGTACTTTTCACACAGAGATCTCATCTCGGCTTTCTGCATATTGGTCTCCCTCTCTTTATGTTATGCGAATGAAGAAAAAGCAGGAGTGGACGCGGCTATATGTCCGGCCGATTTCGAAAAAAACAGCCGTGCGCCAATGCTTGGATTCCGATCCCATTTAGTATGTGAAACAGAGCCTAAAGTCAAGGAGGGATGAGGCTGGGAAGCGAACTCCGGGTCATACGCAATCCAAGTCGATGCGTAAACGGGTTCCGTTGGATATGGAGAGCCATGTACGTACGTTTTTTATTGACACTCTCCGGGCCAGGCTTTATCTAAACTCGGACGGATTGAACCCGGTTTCGCCTCGCCGAGCCGCGAGCTTACTAAACTGATCGACAGGAAACGGATCTTGCCGACGGCGAATTTCAAGTACCTGGGGCCGACATGGATCCACGATGCGGCTGACGGCTGAACCAACAACTACAGGAAAAGGTAGATACGTATGACGAATGCGGAGTCTTCAGGAAATGGAGAGCGGTTGTTGTATAACCGAAAAAAGGACGCACAAGTTTCTTTCGTGCCGGAAAAACGGCAGTTTCGGGTTACGGTGGAAATGCAGGATCATGTTCACCATCTGCGTCTGACGATGATGGTCAAACACCCGTCCCTTAAAATCGTGGAAATCCAGTGCGAAATGGCCGGAGTTCCGGACCCGGTTTGCCGGGACGCCCAGAACTGTCTCGATGCTCTGATCGGAAAAAAAGTAGGTTCAGGGCTCGTAAAGGAGCTAAACGGAGACTGGAACAAACAGGGCTGCACCCATCTGAAAGACCTGTTTCATGAGGCCTGCTACTGTCTGACCCAGTCTCAAGACGTTCACGGTAAATACGAACTGGCCCAGCTCTTTCCCGGCATAACGGAGGAGCAGGTATATAAGATATTTTTCTGGTTCCGGCCGGATATCAAGAACGGTTGCCTGCGCTATACGCAGGATACTCCCTTCATGCAGAGAGTCCGGAGTACGGAGGCGCCGGAGGGCGCTGAAAAACTCAAGGCTATTGCCAAGAGCCAGCAGCAACAAGAAAAACAATAGCGATCAGCCGGAGCGGCGAGGATTTTTCGTTAAACGGCAAATAGAATATGGGAGGAACGGCTCTCGCCCCATTGTTACGGGGCTGGGCCGGGATGACTAAGACGGTAAGTTCTCTTTCGTAGGAATGACGAACAATAACCGATCGTTGACGGTTTGCGAAATCGAGTCGAAGCGGGTCTTTCTTGCGGAACCTATTCGTCGAGTTCCACGATGTCCGCCTCGTCGCTGATGTCAATACAGCCGATAACGCTCTGGGCTCCGGGACAGCCTTCAATATAGGAGGATAGTGCGTCGCGCGCGTCCGCGGTTTTGCCTTTGGGTACTTTCAAGTTGTATTTGACTCGGATTTGGGTGATTTTCAAGACACCATTGACGTTCTCGATGTCTCCTTCCACATCAGCCGAGTAGAGTTCTTCGAAGGTCTTGATCTTTTTTCCGGCCAGCACCGCGGCCAGTGTGCCCATCATTCAGGCCGCGATGGCGCTTACCATGTGGTCGAGGGTGGCGGGGTACTCCTCTTTGGGCTCCACCTTGTAGAACTTCTTGATTCCCCCGTGAACGCCATAGTGAATGACTCCGTCGAATCCTTCGATCACCGCTTTGCGAGTGGGACCCGATTCACGCACAATGTGGCTCCGGGTCGTGTGAACGATTTCTCCCATGAGTGTTCCTCCATGATGCTGCGTCGTTGTGCCGTGGACAAGAGGAGCGCTGGTATCGGTTTTTCCAATACGGTGCGCCCGGCCTAATCGAAATTATGTATAGGAAACCACAGCGTTGGTGGAACGGTCAAGCGAATGCGGACAAAGCTGGCTCGAGGAACGAAATCCAACAAATCCGGTTGACAAACGACGCCGGTTTGTAGCTTTTTGACATGATTCTAACATAATTGGGATAAAAATGCCGCCGGGAGAGAAGACGATAACACGTCGTCCGGTATGCCGCACTTTTAGTCGGGAGTACCCTATGGAGTTCGTTAAGACGCTGTTCGAGAAAGAAGTACTTACCATTTCGCTGAACCGGGTCGAGAAGAAAAACGCCTTGAACACCCGGACGCTGAATGAATTTGAAACCGTGCTCGATGACATACCCATGGATCGACCGCCGCGGGCCGTTGTGTTGAGGGGGGAAGGCCGCTGTTTTTGCGCCGGTGCGGACATCAGCGAACTCCACGCGTTCGACGAGTCGGGCATGCGGGAGTTCCATGATTTAAGGGAGCGCGTGTATACCAAACTGGAAGGTCTGCCGTGTCCCACCATGGCGGCGGTCGAGGGGTTTGCGTTGGGAACGGGCCTGGAACTGGCGTTGAGCGTTGATTTTCGCATCGCTTCGGAAAGCTCTTTCCTGGGGATTCCTTCTTCCCGGCTGGGGGTGACCGAAAGCTATCTTTACCTCGCTCGACTGGTTCGGACGGTCGGCCTGTCGCGGACCCGGTTTCTCGTATTTACCGCGGAGCGGCTCGGAGCTCGCGAGGCGCGCGATCTGGGCCTGGTCGAGCGGGTGTTTCCCGAGGCGGAATTCGAGGCGGGCTGCCGGTCCCTGGTGGATATCCTGGCAAGCAACGATCCTTCGGCCATGTTTCTATCGAAAAGAGTGCTCGCTGAGTGTGACCGGGATCCCTTTCTCGAGAACGTTCACGATCCGGCGTGGCCCATGCTGGAGTCCCTGGGGGGACACGCTATGAAGGACCGGACCCGGGCCTTTTTGAACAGAAAGGCTGCAAAATCGGATGGCGGAGGTGGAGACTGATATGAAAGACAAAGCCGGGGACGGAAAAGGCTGGTGGGATTCATCGATTATTCAGGTGCGGCCCAATCAGTTGATGATTCGGGGGTATCCCCTCGAGGAGTTGATGGGGCGCGTCTCTTTTGGCGAAATGGCCTATCTCATGGTCGCGGGAGATCTTCCGAAGGATCGCAAGATCAGCGGTTTGTTGGACGCCTTGCTCGTGGCTGTGTGCGACCACGGGGCCAACTCGCCCGCCGTGGCCACTTCGATCATGGCTGCGACCTGCGGCATTCCTCTGAATTGTGTCATGGCGTCAGGGATGAACCTGCTCGGGCGCATTCACGGTGGTCCCATAGAAGAGGCTGCGAATCTCTTCTATCGAACGGAGCGCATTATTCTCGAAACCAGCCGCACGCCGGAGAGCGTTATCCGCGACACCTGTGAAACCTATCTTACGGACAAGCGCTACGTTCCTGGGTACGGCCATCCCGTGCACGACAAGGATCCGCGGGTCGTCAAGCTGTTTGAAATGGTCGAGGAAGCGCGGGCCGAAGGCGTGGTTTCCGGTCGATTCATGCGGTGGGCCCGAATCTTCGAGGAAGTACTTCCAGGGGTATTTTCCAAAGAGCGGATACCCATAAACGTGGATGGCGGAGGAGCCGTGGTGCTGTGTGAATGCGGCGTCCCCGCCGAAGCCGCCATGGGGTTCGTATGCCTCTCGCGCGGTCTGGGACTGATGGCGCACGGCTTCGAAACGCAGATGCGCAAGGAACGCATCAAAGCGCCCATGCCCCCGGATCTGATCGGCGAGCACATGACCTATTCCGGACCGCCTCTGCGCGAACTTCCGGAAGCGTATGAAGACGCGGAAGCGGGAAGAGGCGGCGCCCGGAAGAAGGCGGAATGACATGGAGGCCTCTCGCGATCCGTTGCACGGGCGGCGTTGACACGGGACAAAGCCGGGCTATCTTTCAAGAGAAAAAGCTGCTATCTTATAAACGGCTTAGAAGCCCGTTGAAAAGGCCGGGTTGTTACAGGCCGTTGAAAAACGATGAGATGCAAGGCGCGCAAATCCCGAAGAATGAGGCGTACATAGAGTACGTCGCAGTGACGAGGGATGAAGCGTCACGCCTTGGCGTGACCGCGGATCGCGTTTTTCAACAGCCTGTCAGGCATTTTGCATAAGGGTCCAAACACGGGGGATCCACCGGCGCGTCGGATTCCCGGAGTGGTGATCATGTTCGTTCAATTCTTTTATTTATTGCGGGATTCCGGGGTTCCCGTGACCCCCACCGCATTTTTGAGACTGCATAACGCACTGTCCACCGGGCTCGTGAGCAGTCTGGACGATTTCTACATCGGCGCGCGCGCCATCCTGGTAAAAAGCGAGCGCTATTTCGACACCTACGATCGGGTGTTCGCTCATCATTTCAAAGGAGTCGAGCTTCCCGACCTTTCAGCCATCGAGCTGGAAGAGGCCGTGAAGGCGCTTCTCGAGGAGTGGCTGACGAACCCGGACGATCTGGCCGACCTGCTGGGCGTCGACAGGGAAACGCTCCGTGAAATGTCACCCCAGGAACGTCTCAAGTACGCCCTGGAACGGCTCAAAGACCATGGAGCCTCCAACAGCAACAGCCGATGGATGGGGCAGAAGCTTACGGCCCAGGAACTGATCGAGTATTTCCTCGAAATGCTGAAGAGCCAGAAGGGCGCTCACCACGGCGGCTACAAATGGATCGGCACTCGAGGATATTCCCCGGTCGGCCATTCGGGGAATCATCCGGAGGGTATGCGCGTGGGGGGTGTTTCCCGCAACAAGTCCGCGATCAAAGTGGCCATGGACAGACGCTACCGCGACTATTCGCAGGAAGGACCGCTGACCCAATCCCAGATGGGGGAGGCCCTCAAACGGCTGCGGAACATGATCCCTTTTGGACCCAAGGACCGGGTGAATATCGATGAGACCATCCGGACTACCATGAAAAACGCCGGGGAGATCGAGATCGAGTTTGAACGCAGCCTGCGGGACCGGCTCAAGGTGCTGCTGATGATCGACAACGGCGGCTGGTCCATGGACCCTTACGTGGAAGTGGTGCAGACCCTGTTCAGCTACTCGAGGTCCCGTTTCAAAGATCTGAAGACCTATTACTTTCATAATACGATTTACGATGCTGTCTGGGAAGATGCGCCCCGCATGCGCAAACCGAAGCGGCTCGAGGAATTCGGAAACATGGACCGAGAGTGCCGGCTGGTCATCGTGGGCGACGCCAGCATGGCGCCGTACGAACTCATGGCCACGGACGGGTCCATACATCTCGAGGAACGATCTATCAGTCCGAGCGTAGAACGGCTGAAGTTTCTGGCCAAGCAGTTCCCCCATTCCGTATGGCTCAACCCGACTCGCAGGCAGGAGTGGGACTACGTCCAGACCATTATCGCCATTCGCAGGATCTTTTCCATGTTCGAGTTGACGCTGGACGGCCTGGAAAAAGCGGTAACGCATCTAAGGAGCCGCAACTGAGAAGTGACAACAGGGACAAAGAAGCCGGGAAGCGCGAATCCCGCGCCGGTGTTTGGCCCTGAGACGGCTTCTGCGTGAGTCCGAAACCCATCCCGCGATCGCGCCAAAGGTCGCGGATGTTTTTTTGTCATCACGGGGGAAAAGCGTTTGAAAACGTTTTCCTCCCGTACCGTTCTTAAATTTCGGGAGGGGTTTGGAGGGACCTTTTTCAGCCGGCTTCCCGAAATGCAGCGAGTTGAAACGCTTTTTTCCGACAACCTTCATCCTTGAAAGAACGGAGGATCATCTTCATGGAAACAACGGCAGCGATTCAAGCGTGGCGGAGCATACGCAAATTCAAGAGCGAGCCGATCCCGGAAGCCGCTCTGCGGAGTGTGTTGGAAGCGGGGAGGCGCGCGCCTTCCTGGGAAAACGTCCAGCCGTGGCATTTCATCGTGGTCGAGGAAGCGGCCGCAAAAGAGAAGCTGGCAAAGCTGGCGTCCGGGCAAAAGCAGGTTGCGCGCGCTCCGGTGGTAATTGCCGTCTGCGGCGATCTTACCGCATGGGACAAACCCAAGAACCGTGAAGCCCTTATGGGCCTGGTGGAAGCGGGTGTCATGAAAATCTCCGCGGAGATCGTCGACAACGTAATTCTGAAAGACCCCGTTTTCTGTGTGGCCGAACATGGGCCCGCCATGATCCTGGCCCGCACGTTCGAACAGCTGGGGATCGCCTACGCCTTCATGGGCATCGAAGCCGTGAACCAGGGCTTGGGCATGTGCATCGTGGGTGCGCTCAGCAATGAAGCCACCGGCACTCAGAAAGAACTCTACGACGAGGTGAAGGCTTTGTTGGGGATCCCCGATCGTATGTATGTGCTGGCGCTGCTTACACTCGGAATCCCGGACGAACAACCCAAAGCCCGTCCCCGCAAGGATTTCGACGCCGTCGTATCCAGAGACAAAGTCGGCCGGAAGTTCTGATTTCCTTTCCTGTCCATCCAAAGGTTCCTCGGGAATCCGCCGCCGGCGGATTCCCTATACTCCACACCGAAAAAGGACGACATGAAACAGGTACGCTTGATCAGTATGCCCTTCGCCAGTGTGCGCTACCCTTCCGGCGCGCTGAGCCTGCTGAAATCTCTTCTGGAAAAGGAAGGGGTCGGCTGTGATGTCGCCTATCTGAATATCGCTTTCCAGACCTATATGGGCCATCATGAGATTTATGAGGGTATTGCCGATCTGATCATGGTCGGTGAATGGATATTTGGAGAAAAGCTGTTCGGGAAGGAGTGGGCGGAGTCGGACAGGGGGAGGATCGAGAACCTTACGGCTCCCTTGCTGCCGGGGGGATTCGACGTCAACAATGCGCAGGGCGCTTTGAACTCCTTGCGCTCCCTGGCGGTCCGTTTCGTGGATAAGTGCCTGGATGGTCTCGACTGGGACGAATACGACATCATCGGCTTCAGCTCGGTGTACAGTCAGCACGTGGCCTCGCTGGCCCTGGCAAAGGGCATCAAAGAGCGGTGGCCCGATAAGATCGTCGCGTTCGGCGGCGCCAATTGCAGAGAAGAAATGGGCCTGAGCCTGCTTCGCCTGTTTCCGTTCGTCGACTGGGTGGTGAACGGCGAGGCCGATCTGGCCTTTCCCAGGGCCGTCACCCAATGGTTTTCCGGAAAACCTCCCGAGGGCATTCCGGGTATCCTTTTTCGGCATAACGGGCGCATCGTGGATCAAGGATCGGGCGAGGCTCCGGACCTGGATCTTCTGCCGTACCCCAATTTTGACGACTATTTCGGAGCGCTGAAGAAATGGGCCCCGGACTTCCTTGCCTCTGCCCCCATTTCCCTCGAGTTTTCAAGGGGATGCTGGTGGGGCAAGAAATCGCAATGCATATTCTGCGGATTGAACTGCAGGAAACCGAATTATCGTTCCAAGACCGCCCGGCGGGCTGAAACCGAGATCAAGGCCCTGGTGGAACAGTACAACGTGGACAAGGTCATACTGACCGACTCGGTTCTGAACATGGCTTTTTTCAAGAATCTGTTCCCGGCGTTGGCGGAATGGGGCCGGCTGGAAGAGCTGTTTCTCGAAGCCAGGGCCAACCTGAGCAACGATCAGGTTCAAGCCTTGAGTTACGTCGGAGTGAAGCTGTTCCAGCCGGGCATCGAAAGCCTGGACTCGGAAATGCTCGATTACATGCGAAAAGGAAGCTCGCTTCTGCAAAACGTCCAGTTCCTCAAATGGACCAGGCAATACGGCATGTATCCCACTTGGAATCTCCTGTACGGGTTTCCCGGAGAAAACCCCGAAGCCTATCGCCGCATGGTCGATCTGGTCCCTCTGCTGGTGCATCTCGCCCCGCCCATGGCCGTGAGCCCGGTGCTGCTGGTCCGCTTCAGCCCCCTGTTCGAGCAGAGAGAGGATTGGGGACTGACCAATGTCCATGCGCATGCCGGATACCGATCCCTCTATCCCTTCGAACAAAAAGACCTGGACGAATTGGCCTCGTTTTTCGATTGCGATTTCGACGGCAAAGAGAACATTCCCTCGTATGTAGATCCGTTGAAGGACGTGGTGGCCGAGTGGAAGGATTCCTGGAAGCAACCGGAGCCTCCCTCGCTGATCTATTACACGCGGCCGGACAACAAGATCGTGATGCACGATACCCGGCCGTGTGGAATGAAGGCGGAGGTCGGATTGGAGGGAGACACGGCCCTGGCTTACCTGGCTTGTGACTCGGAACGGGAATTCGAATCCCTGGCAAAGGAGATTCAGGAGCAGGCGGGTGAATCATATGGCGGAGACGCCTCCCTGCGCGACAGCCTCGACGATCTGGTCGAGCGCCGTCTGATGCTGCGGGAGAACGACCGGTATCTCAGCCTGGCCGTGGCGCCCGGACAGGACCTCGACATCTCGGAGGAATGGTCCGGTTTCCACGAAACCAATATCGGGGTCCAGTAACCGCATGAAGGCCTTTATGGTATGGGGTCTCTCCTGCGGACCCGTATGAACTGCTCCTTCCGAAAACCGTAGGTGGTAGAGGAGATGAGTATGAGAAAAGCCTCCGCAAATGCCTGGTATGTGTTTCTGCCGCTGCTTCTGGTGGGTTTGGGATGTGCTGCCGGGCAAACGTCCCAAAAATCCGTAACCCTGCTTACCGATGACCGGAAGGAACTCGCTGCCGTCTATTATCCGGCGCCTGCTCCTGATGCTCCGGTCGTTATTCTACTGCCGGATACCCGCTGCGATAAAAACCATTTCGCCGGTTTTCCTTCCAAACTGAACGAAGCCGGGTTCGGCGTCTTGGCTATGGATTTCAGATACAAGCAGCTCGTTGCGATGGCGGGGAGCAAAACCCGGCAGATCAGCGCAATCCAAAAGCAG